>NZ_RAWR01000122.1:0-30821 GCF_003986945.1 Corallococcus sp. AB018
CGTGGAGACATCGAGGAGCGCGTGGCCGCGCTGTGGCGCGACCGTCTGGGCCTGGAGTTCGTGGGCCGCCATGACGACTTCCTGGAGCTCGGCGGCAACTCGCTGACGGCCGCGCAGCTGCTCAATCAGCTCCGTGATGCCTTCGGCGTGAACCTGCCGCTGGCCGCCCTCTTCGAAGCGCCCACCGTCGCTGGCATCGCGGGACGCCTGGAGCCCCTGCTGCTCCAGGCGCCGCAGGCCCCCGTCTCCACGGAGCTTCCGCTGGTGCCCCTGCCTCGCGACGGTAGCGAGCTGCAGCTGTCCTTCGTGCAGGAGCGCGTCTGGCGCCTGGAGCAGCACCTGCCCGGCCTGTCCGCGTACAACCTCCCGTTCGTCCTCCGGCTCGAAGGCGACCTGGACGCGGACGTGATGGAGCGAGGCATCCAGGAGATCGTCCAGCGCCACGAAGCGCTGCGCACGACCTACGACACCGTGGACGGCCGCCCCGTGCAGCGCTTCCACCCGCACATGCGCGTGCCCCTCACCCGCGTGGAGCTGCGCGGCCCGCTGGAGACGCGGGAACCGGAGGCGCTGCGGCTCGCCCGTGAGGACGCCGCGAAGCCGTTCGACCTGGTCCACGGCCCCGTGCTGCGCACCACCTTGGTTCGACTGGACGCGAAGCGGCACCTGCTGATCTCCAGCATCCACCACATCGTCAGCGACACGATGTCCATCGCCCTGCTCGTCCAGGAGCTGGGCCAGCTCTACGACGCCTTCGTCCAGGGCAAGCCGTCTCCACTCAAGCCACTGCCCCTCCAGTACGCGGACTTCGGTGCATGGCAGCGCCGTGGCATCACGAGCGGCCGTCTGGCCGAACAGGACCAGGGTTGGCGGCAGCGGTTGGCCGGCATGCCGCGCCGGTTGGATCTGCCCACGGACCGTCCCCGCTCCAACGAGCCGCTCATCTCCTCCCAGCGCATGACGTTGGACTTCCCGCCCGCGCTCGCCCACGAGCTGGTGGCCTTCACGCGTCGCGAGGGCTTCACCGGCTACATGACGGTGCTCGCCGCGTGGCAGACGCTGCTGCACCGCTACTCCGGCCAGACGGACGTCGTCGTCGGCACGCCCATCGCCAACCGCACGCGTCCGGAGCTGATGCCGCTCATCGGCTACGTGGCGCACTCCGAGGCGTTCCGTACGCGCTTCACCGAAGGTCTCACGTTCCGCGAGCTGCTGGCCCAGGTGCGAGGCGAGGTCGCGGACGCGCAGACGCGCCCGGACGTGCCCTTCGAGTACCTGGTGGAGGCGCTCATCCCGGGCCATGACATCGGCCGGGGGCGCATGACGGACTCCGTGTTCGTCTACCACACGGGCGTGAGTTCCTCGGAGACGCTGGAGCTCATCGGCCTGCGCGCCACGTTGGTGGAGGTGCCGGGCACGCCCGTGCAGTGGGGCTCTACCCTGAGCGCGCTCACCCTGGTCCTCTTCGAGTCCCCCACCCGCGTCCATGGCGCGCTGGAGTACGCGTCGGACCTGTTCGACGCGGCAACGACGGCTCGGCTGATGGAGCACTTCCAGGTGCTGCTCGGCGCCGCGCTCGCGAACCCCGACACGCAGGTGGCGCACCTGCCGCTCGCCACGGATGACGAGCGCCGCGCCTGGCCCACGCCTCGCGCCACGCCGGGGCTGGTCCCTGTGCCCACCGCACTCGCGGAGCGGCGCGCGCGCCACGCTGGCGCCACCGCCCTGTCGCAGGGGGAGACGCACTGGACCTGGGCGGAGCTGGGCGCTCGCGCGGATGCCCTGGCCGCGAGGTTGAAGGCGCTGGGCGTGAAGGCTGGAACACCGGTGGCCGTGTGCCTGCGCACGTCGCCGGAGAAGCTGGCCGCGCTGTGGGCCGTGCTGGCCGCGGGCGGAGCATGCGTCGCCCTGGGCCCGTCCGACCTGAGCCACCTGCCCGTGTACGCGCTCGAAGGCGCCCCGGTGCCGGTGCTCGTCACCACGCGCGCGCTGGTGGCCTCCGTGCGCGTGGACGCGGCGCGCGTCGTCTACGTGGAGGATGTGCCAGCCGCGAGCGAAGCGTCCGCCACCGTCGCGCACGCGGAGCCGCACGCCCTGGCGTGGCTGCTGCCCACGGGCCGAGGCCAGCCCGCATGGGCCCTGGGACACCGGGAGCTGGCGGAGTTCTTCACCGGCCTGGACACGCGCCTGTCGCCCCCGGACGGCGGCGCGTGGCTGGCCGCGAGCGAGCCGTCCTCCGACCGTCCGGAGCTGGAGGCCCTGTGGGCGCTCACGCGAGGCCTGCGGGTGGTGTTCCCTCCGGATCGGATCACGGCTCGGCTGGTGGGCCTGGGCGATGGAGGCCCTCGCGCGAAGGCGATGGACGTGAGCCTCATCTACTTCGCCAACGACGAGGACACGCTCCAGGGCCCCAAGTACGAGCTGCTGCTGGAGGGCGCGAAGTTCGCGGACGCGAATGGCTTCTCCGCGGTGTGGACCCCGGAGCGGCACTTCCACTCGTTCGGCGGTCTGTATCCACAGCCGGCCGTGGTGGCGGCGGGCCTGGCCACCGTCACGAAGAACCTGCGCCTGCGCTCCGGCAGCGTGGTGTTGCCGCTGCATGATCCGCTGCTCATCGCGGAGCAGTGGTCCGTGGTGGACAACCTGTCCCAGGGCCGCGTGGGCCTGTCCGTGGCCACGGGCTGGCACACGCAGGACTTCACCTTCGCGCCGGCCAACTACGAGAAGCGGCGCGACATCCTGCTGGAGAAGCTGTCCACGCTGCGCGCCCTGTGGCGAGGCGAGCGCTTCAAGCGCCCCGCGGGCGCTGGCAGCACGGCGGAGGTCGGTCTGCGCCCGAAGCCGGTGCAGAAGGAGCTGCCGGTGTGGCTCACCGCCACGGGCAACCCGGAGACGTTCCGGATGGCGGGCGAGCTGGGCGCGGGCGTGCTCACGGGCCTGATGTCGCACACGCTGGAGGAGCTGAAGCAGAAGGTGGCGCTGTACCGCGACGCGTGGCGCCGCAACGGGCACCCGGGCCGCGGCCACATCACCTGCATGCTCCACACGTACCTGGGCGACGAGGAACAGGAGGTGCTGCGCACGGTGCGACAGCCGCTGCTGTCGTACTTCCGCAGCTCGGTGGACATCAGCACGTCGCTGCTCCAGGCGCAGGGCATCACCGACGTCCAGAAGCTGTCGCCGGACGACATCAACGCGGTCCTGGAGCGCACCTTCGAGAACCACGCGAAGAACACCGGCCTGCTGGGCACGGTGGACAGCGCGCTGCGGCGGCTGCGCGACGTGCGCGCGGCGGACGTGGACGAGGTGGCGGCGCTCATCGACTTCGGCCTCGACACCCCGGTGGTGTTGGAGGGCCTGCGCCGGCTCGCGACCGTGCGTGAGCGCATGGACGCGGAGGCCGCCGCCCACCAGGAGCAGGTGCTGGTGGAGGCCGAGGCGGGCGTGGAGGGACTGCTGGAGCTGGCGCGCCAGTCCGGCGCGGTGCTGCTGCACACGTCGGCCCGCCTGGCGCGTTCACTCAGCGAGCTGCCGGGGGCGCGTGAGTCGCTGTCGCGCGTGGGTGCGCTGGTGTTGGAGGGCGCGTCGGTGGAGCTGGGCTCGGCGCTGCACCGGGCCGCGGGCGTGGAGGTGTGGCTGTCCGGTGACGCCCAGGAAGGCGCGCTGCTGCCGCGCACGTTGGCGGAGCGCATCCCCGCGAACCTCCAGGCCTGGGTGCTGGACGCGGCCGGTCAGCCCGTGCCCGTGGGCGTGGTGGGTGAGCTGGCCCTCGCGGGCGCGGGGCTCCCGTCCGCACTGTGGCGCGCGGGTGATGAGGAGCACCGCCGCCTGGTGCCGCACCCTCGCGAGGCTTCCGCGAAGCTGTTCCGCACCGGCCGTCATGCCCGCCTGCGCGGGGATGGCCGGTTGGAACCGGTGGCCTCGCCGTCGCGGCTCCCGCCTCCGCCCGTGGCGCGTCCCGCCGTCGTGGAAGCGCCGCGTCCCGTGGCGCCCGCCGCACCGGCTGTGGCGAACATGAGCCCACCGCCCATTCCGCGCGTGAGCCGTGAGCAGCCGCTGCCCCTGTCCTTCGCGCAGCAGCGCCTCTGGTACCTCCAGCAGATGGAGCCCACGAGCAGCGCGTACAACAACCCGGCCATCTTCCGGCTCAAGGGCGACCTGGACAGGGCCGCGCTCCAGGCCGCGCTGGACGCGATGGTGGTCCGCCACGAGGTGCTGCGCACCACCTACGCCCTGGAGGGGGACCACGCGGTGCAGGTCATCCACCCGCCCCGGGGCCTGCCGCTCCAGCACTGGGACGTGCCCGGCGACACGCCGGAGGCGCGCGAGGCGGCGATGCGCGCGTTCTGCCAGGACGCCGTGCGCCAGCCGTTCGACCTGGAGCAGGAGGTCTTGCGCGCGGCGCTGATCCGCCTGGGGGCCCAGGAGCACGTGCTGCTCGTCACCTTCCACCATGCGGTGTCCGACGCGTGGTGCACCCTGGTCATCGCGCAGGAGTTGACGGTGAACTACACGGCCTTCCGCGCGGGCCAGCCCTCTCCGCTCCCGGAGCTGCCGGTGCAGTACGCGGACTACGCCGTGTGGCAGCGCGCGTGGCTGGAAGGCGGTGTGATGGAGAAGCAGGTGGCCTGGTGGAAGGACCACCTGACCGGCGCGCCTCCGCTGGACCTGCCCACGGACCGGCCTCGCCCGGCGGTCATGTCCTCCGCGGGCGCGCGGCACACCTTCCTCCTGCCGACGGCGGTGTCCGCGCCGCTGCTGGCGCTGGGCCGCAAGCACGGCGCTACGTCGTTCATGGTGTTGATGGCCCTCTTCCAGACGGCGCTGTCGCGCTACTCGGGACAGGACGACTTCGTGGTGGGCACGCCCATCGCGGGCCGCACGCGTCCGGAGCTCGAATGGCTGATGGGGTGCTTCATCAACACCCTGCCCTTCCGCTCGAGGCTGTCTGGCCAGCCGTCCTTCGTGGAGCTGTTGGGGCGCGTGCGCACCCAGGCCCTGGACGCCTACGCGCACCAGGACGCTCCCTTCGAGCGCGTGCTGGATTCGCTGGATCTGCCGCGCGACCTGAGCCGCACGCCGCTGTTCCAGGTGAGCATCAACGTGGTGAACATGCCGGAGGTCCAGGGCCGGCTGTCGTCGCTGGAGCTGACCCCGGTGGAAGTGCCGACCGGCACGGCGAAGTTCGACCTGGGCATGGAGGTCGTGGAGGTCAAGGACGGCTTCAACTGCGGCATGGAGTACGCCACCGCCCTCTTCGACGCGGCCACCATGGAGCGCCTGGCCCGGCACATGGTGGGTCTGGCGCGCGAGGTGGTGGCCCATCCCCAGACGCCCGTTGCCCTGCTGCCGCTCATGGACGCGGCGGAGCGCCAGCGGGTGCTGGTGGAGTGGAACGACACCTTCCAGGACTTCCCCCAGGACGCGCGCATCCCGGACCTCTTCGCCCGGCAGGCCGCGGCGAGGCCGGACGCGGTCGCGGTGGAGTCCGGCGGCGAGCGCCTGACGTACGCGCAGCTCGAAGCGCGGGCGAACCAGTGGGCGCACGTGTTGCGTGAGCACGGCGTGGGCCCGGACGTGCTGGTGGCGGTGTGCCTGGAGCGCTCGCTGGAGCTCGTCGTCGCGCTGCTCGCCGCCGTGAAGGCGGGGGGCGCGTACCTGCCGTTGGATCCCAGCTACCCGGCGCCTCGGCTGGCCGCGATGCTGGAGGACGCGCCCGCGAAGGTGCTGCTCACCACGCGAGCCCTGCGCGCGGCGGTGCCCCTGCCGCTGGAGCTGCCGTCCGTCTTCGTGGAGGAGCTCGCCGCCCGGGATCTGCCCACGGCACCGGTGGTGGCGGGAGCGGACTCGCGCCATCTGGCCTACGTGGACTTCACCTCCGGCAGCACCGGGCGCCCCAAGGGCGTCGCGGTGGATCACCGCGCGGTGATGCGCCTGCTGCACCACCCGGCGTTCGCGCGCATGAGCGCGAACGAGACGTTCCTCCAGCTGGCGCCCATCTCCTTCGACCCGGTGACGCTGGAGATCTGGGGACCGCTGCTGCACGGCGGACGGCTGGTGATGTTCCCGCCCACGTCGCCGTCGGACCTGGACGTGCTGGCCCAGGTCATCCAGCGCCATGGCGTCACCTCGATGATGCTCACCGCGGGCCTCTTCACGCAGGTCGCGGACCTGAAGCCGGAGGCCCTGACGGGCGTGCGCCAGCTGCTGGTGGGCGGCGACGTCGTCTCCCCGCCGCACGTGCGCAAGGTGCTGGAGGCGCATCCGGGCCTCGTCGTGACCGCGGGTTACGGCCCGACGGAGGCGACGCTCATCGCCGCCACGCACGTGATGACGGAAGCGGCGCGCGTGGACGCCCCCGTGCCGCTGGGCCGGCCCATCGCGAGGACGGACCTGTACGTGCTGGACGCGCGCGGACAGCCGGTGCCCCCGGGCATCCCCGGCGAACTGCACATCGGCGGCGAGGGCCTGGCGCGCGGCTACATCTCCCGGCCGGACCTCACCGCGGAGCGCTTCATTCCGCATCCCTTCTCCTCGCGGCCCGGTGAGCGCCTCTACCGCACGGGCGACCTGACCCGGTGGCGCGCGGATGGGACGCTGGACTTCCTGGGCCGCACGGACCACCAGGTGAAGGTGCGCGGCTTCCGCATCGAACTGTCGGAGGTCGAGTCCGCGCTGGGCGCTCACCCGAACGTGCGCGAGACCGTGGCCGTGGTGCGCGAGGACGTGCCCGGCGACAAGCGCCTGGTGGCGTATGTCGTCGCCCCGTCCGCCCCCGAGCCGGAGGCGCTGCGCGACTTCATGCGCCAGCGGGTGCCGGACTACATGCTGCCGTCGGCGTTCGTCCTGCTGGAGTCGCTCCCGCTGACGGCCCAGGGCAAGGTGGACCGCAAGGCCCTGCCCGCGCCGGAGGGACAGCGCGCCTCGCGCCGCGAATACGTGGCGCCGCGCACCCCGAGGGAGCAGGCGCTGGCCCAGGTGATGGCGCAGGTCCTGCGCGTGGAGCGCGTGGGTCTGGACGACAACTTCTTCGAGCTGGGCGGCGACTCCATCATCAGCCTGCAGGTGGTGGCGAAGGCGCGGCAGGCCGGCGTGCGGTTGCAGGTGAAGGACCTGTTCCAGCACCCCACCCTGGGCGCGCTGGCGGCCGTGGCCCGCGACGGCGACGCCACCCTCGCGGAGCAGGGCCCGGTGGTGGGCGACGTGCCCCTCACGCCCATCCAGGTGGACCTGTTCGAGCGTGAGCCGACGTACCCGCACCACTTCAACCACGCCCTGCTGCTCAAGACCCGTCAGCCGCTCAAGCACGACCTGTTGCAGCGGGCGGTCCAGGCGCTCGTCGCCCACCACGACGCCCTGCGCCTGCGCTACGTCCACGCCGAAGACGGCACGTGGCGCCAGGAGAGCGTGGCCCCTGAGTCCGCGCCGCCCGTGCTCCTCCAGGTGGACCTGTCGATGCTGCCTCCAGAGGCCCGGCCCGCCGGGATGGAGCGGGAGGCAGCGCGCCTCCAGGCGGACTTCGCTCTGGCGACACCGCCGCTGGTGCGCGTGGCGCTGTTCCACTTCGGTGCCGGTGAGCCGCAGCGCCTGTTGCTGATCATCCACCACCTGGTGGTGGACGCGGTGTCGTGGCGCATCCTGGTGGAGGACCTGGAGACGGCGTACCTCCAGCTCCAGTCCGCCCGCGCCCCGGCGCTGCCCGCGAAGACGACGTCGTTCCTGTCCTGGGCGCAGCGGCTGGAGAAGCACGCCCTGTCGGAAGTGCTGGGCGAGCAGGAATCCTTCTGGCGGGAGGCGATGCGCGGCGACGTGGCCCCGCTGCCCGTGGATGGCCCGGGTCCGTACACGTACGCGTCACGGAGCAGCGTCGCGGTGGAGCTGGATGCGGAAGAGACGCGACAGCTGCTCCAGGAGACGCCCACCGGCTGGCGTGCGCGCATCGACGACGTGCTCCTGACCGCGCTCGGGCGGACGTTGGGCGAATGGACGGGGAAGCCGGACGTCCTCATCGAGTTGGAGGGTCACGGCCGCGAAGAACTGTTCGCGGACGTGGACGTGTCGCGCACCGTGGGCTGGTTCACGTCCGTGGCGCCTGCGCTGCTGCGGCTGCCCAAGGATGGCTCGCTGGGTGAAGGGCTGCGCGCAGTGCGCGACTCGCTGAAGGCGTGGCCCGGCCGCGGCATCGGCTTCAACCTGCTGCGCCACCTGGGGCCGCCGGAGACGCGGGCCCGGTTGGCCGCGCTGCCCAAGGCGCAGGTGTCGTTCAACTACCTGGGCCAACTGGACGGCACGGCCGCCGCCAGCACGCTCTTCACCCTGAGCGACGAGCCGGTGGGTCCCATCGTGGAGCCCCGGGCCTTGCAGCCGCACGCGCTGGCCGTGGACGGTTCGGTGCTCCAGGGCCGGCTGCGAATGACGTTCGGCTACAGCCACCAGCAGCACCACGAGGCGACGGTGCGCACGCTGGCGGAGCGCTTCCTCGGAGTGCTGCGCGAGCTCATCGCCCAGCGCCATTCCGAGGATGCGCGGCGGCGCACTCCCGGCGACTTCCCGCTGGCCCGCCTGTCCCAGGCCGCGCTGGACGCGGTGTTGGCGGCGCAGGGCTCCACGGTGGAGGACGTGTTCCCGCTGTCCCCGCTCCAGGAGGGCATGCTCTTCCACGCCCTGAATGATCCGGAGGCGGCCTACTACTTCGAGCAGGCCGGGTGGTCGAGCCACTCGGACGTGGACATCGCGCTGCTCCAGCGGACGTGGCAGACGGCGGTGGACCGCAACCCCATCCTGCGCACCGCGTTCGTGTGGGAGGGCCTGGAGTCGCCGCTCCAGGTGGTGCACTCGCAAGCCACGCTGCCGTTCATCGTCCACGACTGGCGCCACCTGCCAGAGGCGGAGCAGCCGGCCGCGTTGGCGAAGCTCACGGCGGAGGACCGTGCGCGCGGCTTCGACGTGTCTCGGGCGCCGCTGTCGCGGATGACGGTGGTGCGCCTGGGCGAGTCGCGCTGGCGCTTCCTCTGGAGCCACCACCACCTGCTGATGGACGGCTGGAGCATGGGCCTGTTCTTCCAGGAGGTCTTCGCCCTCTACGACGCCGTGCACGCCGGGACTCCGCCGCCGCCCATGGGCCGGCCTCCGTTCCGCGACTACATCGCGTGGTTGGACCGCCGGGATCTGGTGGAAGACGAGCGCTTCTGGCGAGACCAGCTCACGGGCCTGTCGGCGCCCACGCCCCTGCCCTCGGCGCGGCCTGCGTCCCTGGTGCGGCCCAGCACGTCCGAGAAGCGGCCCGACGTGAGGGTGACGCTGCCGGCGCCAGTGACCACCGCGCTGGAGTCCTTCGCGCGGCGGCATCAGCTCACGCTCAACACGCTGACGCAGGCGGCCTGGGCGCTGGTCCTGGCGCGCCACGCGGACACGCGAGACGTGCTCTTCGGAACGACGCTCGCGGGCCGTCCGCCGGAGCTGCCGGGCGCGGACGCCATGCTGGGCCTGCTCATCACCACGCAGCCGGTACGAATCACGCTGCCCGGTGATGGCGAACCCGTGCTGCCGTGGCTCCAGTCGCTCCAGGCGAAGCTCCTGGGCATCCAGCAGCACCAGTACTCGCCGCTGGTCTCGACGCATGGCTGGAGCGACATCCCCCGAGGACAGCCGCTCTTCCAGTCGCTATTCGTCTTCGAGAACTACCCGTTCGACGCGTCGGTGTTGCGCCGCTTCACCGCGATGGACCTGCGCGACCTGGAGTTCGGCGACAGCACGAACTACCCGCTGTCGGCCACCGTGATACCGCGCGAAGAACTCCAGCTGCAGCTGGTCTACGACGCGGGCCACTTCGACGCGGACGCCATGCAGAGGGTGTTGGGCCAGTGGCGGCAAGCGCTGGAGGGATTGCTCCAGCCGGACGCCCGGATCGAGGACGTGTCACTGCTGCCCGCGGAGGACCGCGCGTGGCTGCTGCGCACCGGCACCGGCGACGCCATGGCCTTCGAGCGCGACGCCACCCTGCATGCGCGCTTCGAACGCCAGGCCGCCGCGACGCCGGACGCCAACGCCGTGGTGTTCGGCGGGACGACGCTGACCTTCCGCCAGCTCAACGCGCAGGCGAACCAGCTCGCCTGGCACCTGCGGTCGCTGGGAGTGGGCCCGGAGGTGACGGTGGGTCTGTGCCTGGAGAGGTCGGCGGAGGCCATCGTGGCGCTGCTGGCGGTGCTCAAGGCCGGAGGCGCCTTCGTGCCCGTGGACCCGTCGGCCCCAGCCGCGCGCAAGTCGTTCATCCTCAAGGATGGTGGCGCGTCGGTGCTGGTGACGACGCGGGCCCTGCAAGAAGCGTGGAACCCAGAGGTGCCCCACCTGGTGCGGCTGGACGCAAAACCTGTCGGACAGTCGGACAGGTTTGGGAAGGCCGCGTCGGGAGCCGAGGCCAGCGAACCTGTCGGACAGTCGGACAGGTTCGCTGAGAACCTGCCGCCGGCGGCGGGCCCGGCGAACCTGGCCTACGTCATCTACACGTCGGGCTCCACCGGCACGCCCAAGGGCGTGATGGTGCAGCACCGGTCGGTCCTCAACTTGCATCAGGCTCTGACCCGCAGCCTCCACGCAGGGTTGGCACCGGGACAGCGCGTCACCGTCAACGCGCCGCTGCACTTCGACGCTTCCATCGCCCAGGTGGTCCAGCTGCTCGCCGGCCACTGCCTGCACATCGTCCCGGAGGACGTGCGGCAGGACGCGGAGGCGATGGTTGCGTGGCTGGAGGGCCAGCGCATCGACGTGCTGGACTGCACGCCGTCGCAGCTGCGGCTCATGCTGGCCTCGGGCCTGCTGGAGCGCGCCCACGTGCCGGGAGTCATCTCCGTTGGTGGCGAGGCGGTGGACGAAAGCTCCTGGCGCCAGCTGCGTGCATCCAACCGCACGCGGGCGTTCAACGAGTACGGTCCCACGGAATGCACGGTCGACGCGGCGGACTGGCGCATCCAGGACGCGGCCCAGGAGACGCCCGTCATCGGTCGTCCGCTGGCCAACCTCAACGCGTACGTGATCGACGGGCACCAGCGACTGGTGCCTTTGGGAACACCGGGCGAGCTGTGCCTCGGCGGCGAAGGCATCACGCGTGGCTACCTGGGCCGACCGGACCTGACGGCCGAACGCTTCGTGCCGGATCCGTTCAGCACGGAGCCCGGCGCGCGGCTCTACCGCACGGGTGACAAGGCCCGCTGGCGCGAGGACGGCACGCTGGAATACCTGGGCCGGTTGGACTTCCAGGTGAAGCTGCGCGGCTATCGCATCGAGCTGGGGGAGATTGAAGCCGCGCTGCGCTCGCACCCGGACATCCGGGACGCGGTGGTGCTGGTTCGCGAGGACCGGCTCATCGCCTGGATCGCGCCCCAGGTGGACACGGCGCCCCTGCGTCAGCACCTCCGGCGGACCCTGCCGGAGTACATGGTGCCCGCCGCGTTCGTTGCGCTGGACGCCCTGCCCCAGACCCCCAACGGCAAGGTGGACCGCGACGCCCTGCCCTCGCCAGAGGCCGCCCCGGCCTCCGAGCGCGTCATCGAACCGCCCTCGACGCCCACGGAGGTGACGCTGGCCTCGCTGTGGAGCGAAGTGCTCCGCGTCCCGGCGGTGGGCCGCCATGACGGCTTCTTCGAACTGGGCGGCCACTCGCTGCTGGCCACGCAGCTGGTGTCGCGAGTGCGTGCGCGCTTCGGCATGGAGCTGCCCCTGCGGGCGCTGCTGGAGGGCCCCACCGTGGCGGAGTTGGCGCGCCGGATCGACGCGCTCCAACAGCCCCAGCAGCAGGATGCGTCCGCTTCCGCGCTGCCCTCGCTGGTCCGCGCGGAACGGCCGGACGTGCTGCCGCTGTCGTTCGCGCAGCAGCGCATGTGGTTCGTCGAGCAGCTGGGCACCGCGGGCACCGCCTACAGCATCTCGCACCTGATGGACCTGGACGGCTCGCTGGACGTCATCGTCCTGCTGGCCGCGTTCGACGAACTGGTGCGCCGCCACGAAGCGCTGCGCACCACGTTCCAGTCGCGCGAAGGCACGCCGTCGCAGGTCATCCACCCGCCGTTCCCCATGTCCCTGCGGCACGCGGACCTGTCCGCGCTCCCGACGCACGAGGCACGAGAGACGGAGGTATCGCGGCTGGCCCGGGAGGAGTCCTCCACCCCGTTCGACCTGGAACAGGGCCCACTGTTCCGAGGGCTCCTGATGAAGCTCGGGGCCACGAAGCACGTGCTGCTGCTCAACACGCACCACATCGTCACGGATGGCTGGTCCACCGGTGTGCTGGTGCGGGAGATGGGCGTGCTCTACGCGGCGTTCGCGGCGGAACAGCCGTCGCCGTTGCCAGAGCTGACGGTGCAGTTCGCGGACCATGCCCTCTGGCAGCGAGCCTGGTTCCAGGGCGAGGTGCTGGAGTCGCAGGTCGCGTACTGGCGTGACCAGCTTGCGGGTGCTGCCCCCTACCTGGAGCTGCCCACGGACCACCCGCGTCCATCCCTTCAGGGGGCCTATCGCGCCGGCTCCCAGCCCCTCGTCCTGTCGCGGGAGCTGAGTGAAGCGGTGGAGGCATACGCGCGGCAAGCGTCCGCCACGCCGTTCATGGTGCTGCTCACGGCGTTCCAGTTGCTGTTGCACCGGTACTCCGGACAGGAGGACGTGCTCGTGGGGTCGCCCATCGCGGGCCGTCGCCACGCCGAGTCGGAGTCGCTGATCGGCTACTTCGCGAACACAGTCGTGTTGCGCACCCGGATGCGCGGGACACAGCGCTTCCGCGAGCTGCTGGACGCGGTGCGCGCCACCACGCTGGGCGCCTACGAGCACCAGGACCTCCCCTTCGAAAAGCTGGTGGAGGTGCTCCAGCCGGAGCGCGACCTGGGCCGCACACCGCTCTTCCAGGTGACGTTCACGCTCCAGAACGCACCCATGCCAGAGCTGGCGCTGCCAGGACTGACGCTCAAGGCCCGCGAGGATCTGAAGGAGTCCACCCACTTCGATCTGCAATGCGTGCTGGCTCGAGGGCCGGATGGCTTCGAAGGCGTGCTGGGCTTCAACCAGGACTTGTTCGATCCGGACACGGTGGCCGGCATGGTCGAGCACCTGCGGGTGCTCCTGGAGTCGGCGCTCCGCTCGCCGGACGCGCGGCTGCCGGAGCTGCCGTGGCTCACCAGGGCGGAGCGTCAGCGGCTGCTCTCCGACTGGAGCGGCACCTCCCGCGACTTCCCGCGTGACGCGTCCGTGGCCTCGCTCTTCACCGAGCAGGCCGCGCGCACGCCGGACGCCACGGCGCTCAAAGCCGGTGAGCGGCGGATGTCCTACGCGGCGTTGGACCGGGCTTCGAACCAGCTCGCGCATCACCTGAGGCGTCAGGGCGTGCGGCCCGGCCACCGGGTGGGCCTGTGCGTGGAGCGTTCATTCGAGAGCATCACCGCGCTGATCGGCATCCTGAAGGCCGGTGCGGCCTACGTGCCGGTGGATCCTCAGGCCCCCGCGGAGCGCATCGCGTGGGTGCTGCGCGAGGCGGGCGTCAGCCTGCTCGTGACCGAGGATGCGGTGGCGGACGAGCTGCCGGCCGTCACGGACCTCCAGGTCCTGTTGGACGCGGACGCCGCTGTCATCGCAAGGCAGTCCGAAGCGGCGCTGGACCTGGCGGTGTCCTCGGAGGCGCTGGCCTACGTGATGTTCACGTCGGGAAGCACCGGCCGGCCCAAGGGCGTGAGCGTGCCGCACCGGGGCATCACGCGCCTGGTGCGCGGTGCGGACTTCATCCACTTCGGTCCGGAGGAGGTCTTCCTCCACCTGGCACCCATCGCGTTCGACGCGTCCACGCTGGAAGTCTGGGGCGCGCTGCTGAACGGGGCGACGCTGGTCGTGGCCCCCGCGGGCGCGCTGTCGCTCGGGGACACGGGCGCGCTGCTGCGGCGCGAGGGCATCACCACGCTGTGGCTCACCGCCGCCCTCTTCGAGCAGATGGTGCTGCACCAGGGCGACGCGCTGGCCCGCGTGAGGCAGGTGCTGGCGGGTGGCGACGTGCTGCCCGTGGAGCGAGTGCGCGAACACCTGAAGCGGCTGCCTCCAGGCGCCGTGCTGGTCAACGGCTACGGCCCCACGGAGAACACGACATTCTCCGCCACGCACACGCTGCGCGCCGGTGACACCGTGGGCCGCTCGGTGCCCATTGGCCGACCGCTGTCGAACTCCACGGCGTGGGTGCTGGACGCGACGCTCCAGCCCGTACCGCCGGGTGTGCCGGGCACGCTGTACGTGGGCGGAGACGGCCTGGCCTGGGGCTACCTCCAGCGCCCGGACCTCACCGCCGAACGCTTCATCCCCCACCCCTTCGCCAAAGAGTCCGGAGCGCGCCTCTACGACACGGGCGACCGCGTGCGCTGGCTGCGTGACGGGACATTGGAGTTCCTGGGCCGCGCCGACTTCCAGGTGAAGCTGCGCGGCTTCCGAATCGAGCTGGGCGAAATCGAAGCCGTGCTGCGCCAGTCGCCGGAGGTCGAAGAGTCGGTGGCCGTGGTGCGCGAGGACGTGCCCGGCGACAAGCGCCTCGTGGCCTACGTGGTGAGCGGTGAAGGCCTGGACACGGGCGTGCTGCGGGCAGCCGTGCAGAAGCAGCTGCCGGACTACATGGTGCCGTCCGCCATCGTGGTGCTGCCGAAGTTGCCGATGAGCCCCAACGGCAAGGTGGACCGCAAGGCCCTGCCCGCGCCGAAGGCCCGTGTGGCGGACCCCGCATCCGCCACGCCCCGGAGCGCGCTGGAGAAGGCACTCGCGGATATCTGGGCGGAGGTGCTGCATCTGGAGACGGTGGACATCCACGGCGACTTCTTCGAGCTGGGTGGGCACTCGCTGCTGGCCACGCAGGTGGTGGCGCGCATCCGTTCATCGCTGGGTCTGGAGCTGCCACTGGGCGAGCTGTTCCGCGCGCCCACGGTGGCGTCGCTGGCGGAGCGGCTGGTGGATGCCCGCCGCACCCAGGCGCCGCCGCTGGTCCCCGTGTCGCGCACGTCGGCGCCCGCTCTGTCCTTCGCGCAGCAGCGGCTGTGGTTCGTGGACCAGTTGGAGCCGGGCAGCCCGCTCTACAACATGCCGCTGGCGCTGAGCCTCACCGGCGACCTCGACGTGGAAGCATTGCGCGGAAGCCTGGACGCGCTGATGGCGCGGCATGAATCCCTGCGGACCACCTTCCGCATGGAGGCGGGCAAGCCGGTACAGGACATCCACCCGGAGGGCCACGTCCCCCTGGAGCTGGTGGACCTGACGGGCCTGGGAAGTCGCGCCGCGAAGCAGGCCGAAGCCCAGCGCCAGGGCCACGCGGAGACGCTCCGCCCGTTCGACCTGACGCGCGGGCCGGTGATCCGTGCACTGCTCATGAAGCTGGACGCGCGCGAGCACGTGCTGGTGCTGCACCTGCATCACATCGTGTCCGACGGCTGGTCGCTGGGCGTCCTCGTGCGGGAGCTCACGGCCCTCTACGCGGCGCTGCGAACGGGCCAGCCCGTGACGCTGTCCCCGCTGCCAGTGCAGTATGCGGACTACGCCGTCTGGCAGCGCGGCTGGCTCCAGGGCGGCGTGCTCCAGGCACAGGTGGAGTGGTGGAAGCAGCAGTTGTCCGGGGCTCCCTTCGTGCTGGACCTGCCCACGGACCGGCCGCGGACGGCCGGTGCGGATCGGCGCGGTGGGCGGATCCAGGTGTCGCTGCCGCGCGCCCTGAGCGAGCGCGTGGAGGCACTGGCGCAAGCGGAAGGCACCACGCCCTTCATGGCGCTGCTTGCTGCGTTCCAGGCCGTGCTGTCGCGCACGTCCGGACAGGACGACGTGCTGGTGGGCTCGCCCATCGCGAACCGCCGGCAGGCGGAGACGGAAGGCCTCATCGGCTTCTTCGTGAACATGCTGGTGCTGCGCGGGCGCTTCAGCGCACGGACGACGTTCCGCGAGCTTCTCGCGCAGATGCGCGCCACGACGCTGGGCGCGTACGAGCATCAGGACATCCCGTTCGAGCACCTGGTGGAGGCGCTCCAGCCCGAGCGTGACCTGGGCCGCACGCCGCTGTTCCAGGCGATGTTCGCGCTCCAGAACGCCCCCTTGCCGGAGCTGGCGGTGCCCGGCCTCATCGTGGCGCCAGCCCACCTGGAGGGCGATGCCCCCTCGCAGTTCGAGCTGGCCCTGAACCTGAGCCGCTCGGCGGACGGCTACGAGGGCCACCTGGGCTACGCGGCGGAGCTGTTCGACACGGCCACCATCGAGCGGCTCTTCGCCCAGCTACGGCGGTTGCTGGAAGCCGTGTGCGACGCGCCGGACCTGCCGCTGGCGGACGTGTCGCTCGTCTCGCCGGAGGAGCTGGTGCGGCTGGTGCGCGTGGGCAGCGGCGAGTTGGTGGACTTCGAACGGGACGCCACGTTGCACGGCCTCATCGAGCGGCAGGTGGCGCGCACCCCGGATGCCCCCGCTGTCGTGTTCGAGGCGTCGTCGCTGACGTACCGGCAGCTCGACACGCGGGCGAACCAGCTCGCGTGGCGGCTGCGTTCGCTGGGTGTGGGGCCGGAGGTGAAGGTGGCGCTGTGCCTGGAGCGTTCGGTGGAGGCCATCGTGGCGCTCCTCGCGGTGCTCAAGGCCGGTGGCGCCTTCGTCCCATTGGATCCTTCCGCCCCTGCGGCGCGCAGGGACTTCGTGCTGAAGGACAGCGGCGCGGCAGCGCTCGTCACGACCGAAGCCGCCTGCGGGGACTGGAGCCCCGACGGCGTCCACGAAGTGTGGCTGGACGTCGAGCAGACCGGCCTGGGCGCCCTCTCGCATGAGCCCCCGCCCGCCCTGACGGGCCCGGAGCACCTGGCGTACGTGCTGTACACGTCCGGATCCACGGGCACGCCCAAGGGCGTGATGGTGCAACACCGCACCATCCTCAACATGCACCAGGCCTTCATCCGCGCCTTCTACGCGGGCCAGCCCAAAGGCCAGCGCGTCACCGTCAACGCGCCGCTGTACTTCGACGCGGTGATGGACCGCGTGGTGCAGCTCATCGACGGCCACTGCCTCCACATCGTCCCGGACGCGCTGCGCGTGGACCCGGAGGCGATGCTGGCGTGGCTGGACCAGCACCGCATCGACTCGTTCGACTGCACGCCCGCGCAGCTCAAGCCCCTCCTGGCGGCGGGGATGCTGGAGCGGGCCTGGGTGCCACCCCTCGTGATGATGGGAGGCGACGCACTGGACGCGGAGGCGTGGCGCAAGCTGGCCGCGACGGACCGCACGCGCGTCTTCAACGGCTACGGCCCCACGGAGTGCACGGTCTGCACGGCGGGCGTCGTCATCCAGGGGAGCCTCCGCACGGAGCCCTTCATCGGCCGGCCCGTGGCGAACCTGAATGCGTACGTGCTCGACGCGAGGCAGCGCCTGGTGCCCTTCGGCACGCCGGGCGAGTTGTGCTTCTCCGGCGAAAGCGTCACCCGCGGCTACCTGGGCCGTCCGGACCTGACGGCCGAGCGATTCGTGCCAGACCCCTTCAGCGCGGAGCCCGGAGCCCGCCTCTACCGCACGGGCGACAAGGGTCGCTGGAGGCCGGACGGCACGCTGGAGTTCATGGGCCGCCTGGACTTCCAGGTGAAGCTGCGCGGCTACCGCATCGAGCTGGGCGAAATCGAAGCCACGCTGCGCACCCACGCGGGCGTCCGTGACGCGGTGGCCCGGGTGCGCGAGGACGTGCCGGGCGACGCGCGGCTCGTGGCCTACGTGGTGACGGAAGGCGACACGGAAGGACTGCGCGAGCACCTGCGCCGGCACCTGCCGGAGTACATGGTGCCGTCGGCTTTCGTCGCCCTGCCCGCCCTGCCGCTGACGCCCAACGGCAAGGTGGACCGCAAGGCGCTGCCCTCACCGGAGGCGCGGCTGCGTGCCGCGCGCTCGTACGAGGCCCCGGCGACGCCCGCGGAGGTGGCCCTGGCCTCGCTGTGGGAGGAGCTGTTGAACGTGCCAGTGGTGGGCCGCAACGACCACTTCTTCGAACTGGGCGGCCACTCCATCCTGGCCACGCAACTGGTGTCCCGCATCCGCGCCCGCTTCGGCGTGGACGTGGGCGTCCGGGCACTGTTCGAGTCCCCCACCGTGGCGGCGCTCGCCCAGCGGCTGCCGGATGCACCGGAGGCCAACGCCCTGCCACCGCTGCGACCCGCCGCGACGCCCGGTCCGCACCCGCTGTCGTTCGCACAGCAGCGGCTGTGGTTCATCGATCAGCTCGACCCAGGCAGCGCGCTCTACAACATGCCCACGGCGCTGCGGCTCTCCGGCGCGGTGGATGTGCCCGCGCTCCAGAAGTCCTTCGACGCTCTGGTGGAACGTCACGAAGCGCTCCGCACCACGTTCGAAGCCCACGACGGCGAACCCCGCCAGCACGTGCACCCCGCCCCCACCGGAGTCCTGTCGGTGGTGGACCTGACGGGCCTGCCCGACGACGAGAGAGAGACGGAGGCCGTGCGGCTCGCGAGCGAGGACGCGCTGAAGCCCTTCGACCTCGCCGTGGGCCCGCTGGCGCGCCTCACGCTCCTGAAGCTGGGCGAAGAGGAGCACGTGTTGCTCCTGTGCATGCACCACGCCATCGGCGACGGCTGGTCCATGAGCATCCTGGTGCGCGAAGTCACCTCGCTCTATGAGGCCTTCCGGCAGGGCCAGCCCTCGCAGCTGGCTCCATTGCCGGTGCAGTACCCGGACTTCGCCGTGTGGCAGCGCGGTTGGCTCCAGGGCGAAGTGCTGGACGCGCAGCTGGGCTGGTGGACGCAGCAGTTGGCCGGAGCCCCGCAGGCCCTGGCCCTGCCCACCGACAAGCCGCGTCCGCCCCAGCGCTCCGCCAGGGGCGCGACGTTCCCGGTGCGCCTGTCGCAGTCGTTGAGCGAAGCGGTGGAGGCCCTGGCCCAGCGCGAAGGGGCAACGCCCTTCATGCTGTTGCTCGCGGCCTTCCAGACGCTGCTGCACCGGTACTCCGGTCAGGAGGACCTGCTGGTGGGCACGTCCATCGCGGGCCGGCGCCACGCGGAGACGGAGGGCCTCATCGGCTTCTTCGTCAACACGCTGGTGCTCCGCGCACGGTTCGACGGCCGCCCGTCGTTCCGCCAGCTGCTCTCGCAAGTGCGCGCCACCACGCTGGGTGCATATGAGCACCAGGACATCCCCTTCGAGCGCCTGGTGGAGGCGGTGCAGCCCGCGCGCGACCTGTCGCGCACGCCGCTCATCCAGGCCCTCTTCGCGCTCCAGAACCTGCCGGAAGCAGAGGTGCGCCTGCCGGAGCTGACGCTGCGTCCGGTGGAGGTGGACCTGTCCTCGACGAAGTTCGACCTGGACCTAAGCATGGCCCGCACGGAGCGGGGCTTCGAGGGCGCCCTCTCCTACGCCACGGACCTCTTCGAACCCGCCACGGCCCGCCGGCTCTCGGAGCACTTCCTCCAACTGCTGGAAGCCGCCGTCACCCGGCCGGACGCGAAGGTGGACAGCCTGCCCCTGCTGACGGCGGAGGAGCGTCAGTGGGTGCTGGAGGAGTGGAGCGGCGAGACGGCTCCCTTCGAAGTCGATGTGCCCTTCCACGCGCGCTTCGAACAGCAGGTGACGCGCACGCCGAAGGCGCCCGCCGTGGTGATGGGCGACACCTCCGTGTCGTTCCACCAGCTCAACGTGCGCGCGAACCAACTGGCGCATTACCTGCGCTCGCTGGGCGTGGGCCCGGACGTGCCGGTGGCGTTCTGCCTGGAGCGTTCGCCAGAGGCCATCGTCACCATCCTGGGCATCCTCAAGGCGGGCGGCGCATACGTGCCGCTCGACCCGGCGGCCCCTGAAGCGCGCAAGGCCTTCATCCTGGAGAACAGCGGCGCGGCCGTGCTGGTGACCACCCAGGCGCAGGTGGAGTCGTGGCAGCCACCGACGCGGCACGTGGTGCGGCTGGACGCGGACGCGCGGCGCATCGAGTCGTCCTCGCCGGGCAACCCGCGGTCGGGCGTGCGGCCGGAGCATCTGGCCTACGTCATCTACACGTCGGGCTCCACGGGCGCGCCCAAGGGCGTGATGATCCAGCACCGCTCGCTGGCACACCTGCGGCGCGCGATGAACGAAACCTGCTTCGACCGGGCGTCGTCCCGGCCGCTGCGGGTCAGCGTCAACGCGCCGTACTTCTTCGACGCGTCGGTGCAGCAGCTGTCGCTGATGCTGGACGGCCACTGCCTGTTCCTCGTCCCGGAGACCGTGCGGCGGGATCCGGAGGCGATGCTCACGTGGGTGGAGCAGCACCGCATCGACCTGCTGGACACCACGCCGTCGCAGTTCCAGCTGCTGCTGGAGGCGGGCCTGCTGGAGCGCGAGCATGTGCCGAGCCTCTGCTCCATCGGCGGCGAAGCCATGGACGAGGTGACATGGCGCACGCTCACGGCGACGGATCGGACCTGGGCCTTCAACGCCTACGGCCCGACCGAGGTCACCGTGAACGCGACCATCGCCCCCATCCAGGGCAGCCCCATGTCCACGCCCGTCATCGGTCGCCCGCTGCTGAACCTGAGCGCGTACGTCCTGGACGCGAACCTGAACCCCGTGTCCGTGGGCGTCCCGGGCGAGCTCTACATCGGGGGCGAGGGCCTGGCGCGCGGCTACCGCCACCGGCCGGACCTCACGGCGGAGCGCTTCATCCCCCATCCGTTCAGCACGGAGCCCGGGGCGCGGATGTACCGCACGGGCGACCGGGTCCGGTGGATGCAGGATGGCACCCTGGAGTACCTGGGCCGGGTGGACTTCCAGGTGAAGCTGCGCGGCTACCGCATCGAGCTGGGTGAAATCGAGGCCGCGCTGCGTGCATCTCCGGGCGTCCGCGACGCGACGGTGTTGCTGCGTGAGGACGTCCCTGGCCTCCCGCGACTGGTGGCGTATGTAACGCCAGAGGTGGACACCGCGACGCTGCGGGGACACCTGCAGCGCTCGTTGCCGGAGTACATGGTGCCCGCGGCCTATGTCGCCCTGCCCGTCCTGCCGCTGACGCCCAACGGCAAGGTGGACCGCAAGGCGCTGCCCGTCCCCGTGGACGGACCCGTGAGCCCCGAGACCCACGTGGGCCCCAGGAACGAAGTCGAGGCGCGGGTCGCGGCGCTCTGGGCGGAGGCGTTGGGCGTGTCCACCGTGGACGTGCGCACCAGCTTCTTCGAACTGGGCGGGCACTCGCTGCTCGCGGTGCGGCTGATGGCGGCGGTGCACCGGGAGACGGGCCGGAAGCTCCCGCTGTCGGCGCTCTTCCAGGCTCCCAGCGTGGAGCGGTTCGCGGTCCTGCTGGGTGAGGCCGAGCCGAAGCCCTTCACGCCACTGGTGCCCTTCACGAAGGAAGGCACGGGCAGCGCGCCGCCGTTCTTCTTCGTGCACCCGGTGGGAGGCAACGTGCTGGCCTACGCGGAGCTCGCGCGGAGGCTGGGACCGGATCAGCCCTTCTACGGCATCCAGGCCCGAGGCCTCGACGGCGCGGATCAGCCGCTGGACACCGTGGAGGCCCTGGCCGCCAGCTACGTGCGGGTGGTGCGTGGGGTCCAGCCCCACGGTCCGTATCACCTGGGTGGGTGGTCCCTGGGCGGCGTCATCGCCTACGAGATGGCGCACCAGCTCCGCGAAGCAGGTGAAGCGGTGGAGCTGGTGGCGATGATCGACTCGTACGTTCCAGAGACGGTGTCGGACTCGGAGCCGGACCTGGACCGCACGCTGGCGGTGGGCATGTTCGCGCAGGACCTGATGGGCGTGTCGCTGGCGGACCTGGACGTGGACACGGCGGAGCTGGCGACGCTGGAGCCTGAGGCGGCGCTCGCGAAGGTGCTGGAGTCCGCGGCCCGGTCCGGTGCGCTGCCACCCGGAGTGGACGCCACGGCCCTCTTCCAGGTCTTCGAGGCGAACCTCGAAGCAGCCCGGCGCTACCACCCGCCCGCCATGGATCAGCGGTTGGTGCGCTTCCAGGCGGAAGAGCTCGTCGATGACACGGGCACGGGAGACGGTGGCTGGGCGGCGCTCGTGGGAGACCGGCTGGAGTCGCATCGCCTGCCGGGCACCCACTACACGCTGCTACGCGATCCGGTGGTCCAGTCCGTGGCGGAGTTGCTGATGAAGGCGCTCCGCGACGCGGGCAAGAAGTAACGCAGGCACCGCGAGTCCCTGCCGCCCACAACGCGGAAACCCCGCTCCCTCCTTCGAGGGGGCGGGGCCCGTGAACAGAGTGACTGGCGCGCCGCGGCGCTACATGCGCGATCAGGTCCGCGACGTTCACCACGCGTGACAGGCCAGAGTCGGTGAAGGCGCGACACGGGATGTATCAGGCGGGTCAAGCTAGAAAGGTTTCATGGAGTGGTTGAAGAGCCTGCTCGGCCGCGCTTGAGGGCGTGCCGAGTCCCCGCTCCCCGAGTGGGCTGGCGTCAGGAACCTCCGGGGTTTCGTCACCAGGAGTGCCGAGGAATTGAGCACCCGGGCTGCTATTAAGTGTCGGCGCTTTTTCGACACATGGATGGCTCCCCGTGCACGACTTCTCGCGAACCCTTCCTGGCGTCCTGCTGAAGCTTGTCCAAGGGCCGTCCGCCCACGCGCCGCTCTACACGTTCCTGGGTGAAGCTGACGGTGAAGAGACCGTGTGGAGCGCGTCCGACCTGGACGTGCGAGCACGGCGGATAGCCTCGGCGCTGCGTGAGCGTGGCGCGCAAGGCGAGCGCGTGCTGCTGCTGTACCCGCCGGGACTGGACTACATCGCGGGCTTCTTCGGCTGCTTGTACGCGGGAGCGGTGGCGGTGCCCGCGTATCCGCCGGACCCGATGCGGCTGGAGCGCACCCTGCCCCGCCTGCGGGCCATCATCCAGGACGCACGTGCGTCGGTGGTGCTCACCACGTCGGGCATCCTCGGGCTGTCGGACTTCGTCTTCGAGCAGGCGCCGGACTTCCGCGCGCTGCACTGGATGGCGACGGACGAGTTGCCGGAGGGCGGCGAGCGGGACTGGGTGGCGCCGGAGGGCCTGGGCGCGGAGTCTCTCGCGTTCCTTCAGTACACGTCCGGGAGCACGGGCACGCCGAAGGGCGTGATGCTCACGCACGGCAACCTGCTGCACAACCTGTCGCTCATCCACGGTGCCTTCGGCGCACGTGCGGACAGCGTGGGCGTCATCTGGCTGCCGCCGTACCACGACATGGGCCTCATCGGCGGCATCCTGGAGCCGCTGTACGGAGGCTTCCCGGTGACGTTGATGTCGCCGATGGCGTTCCTCAAGCGGCCCATGGCGTGGCTGGAGGCGGTGTCGCGCTTCGGGGGAAGCATCAGCGGCGGGCCGAACTTCGCGTTCGACTTGTGCGTGAGAAAGAGCACGCCGGAGCAGCGGCGTGCGTTGGATTTGAGCCGGTGGGAGGTGGCCTTCTGCGGCGCGGAGCCGATTCGCCCGGAGACGCTGGAGCGCTTCGTGGAGGCCTTCGGCCCCAGTGGCTTCCGGCGCGAGGCCTTCTACCCTTGCTACGGGCTGGCGGAGGGCACGCTCATCGTCTCCGGCGGGGAGAAGTCGGCGCCGCCGGTGTCGGTGACGATTTCGGGTGAGGGGCTGGAGCGGCACCGCGCGGAGGAAGTGGGCGCGGCGCAGCCCGGTGCGCGCACGCTGGTGGGGTGTGGCCAGACGCTGGCGGAGCAGCGAATCGCCATCGTGGACCCGGAGACGTTGGAGCGGCGTGGGCCCGGGGAGGTGGGCGAAGTCTGGGTGTCAGGGCCGAGCGTGGCCCAGGGGTATTGGGGCCGCGAGGAGGCGACGCGCGAGACGTTCCATGCGCGCATCGCTCGTGAGGACGGCGGACCGTACCTGCGCACCGGAGACCTGGGCTTCCTGCGGCCGGAGGGCGAGCTGTACGTCACGGGGCGGCGCAAGGACCTCATCATCCTGCGCGGGAGAAACCACTACCCGCAGGACCTGGAGGCGACGGTGGAGGGGGCGCACCCGGCGCTGAGGCCCGGGGGCGGCGCGGTGTTCTCGGTGGAGGTGGGTGGCGAGGAGCGCGCGGTTGTCGTGCAGGAAATCGACGTGCGGCGGCTGGGCGGACTGCGTGAGCAGCTGGCGGCGGCGGACGCGGCGGTGGGCACCATCCGTCAGAGGCTGGCGGAGTCGCACGAGGTGCAGGCGCACGCGGTGGTGCTCATCGAGCCGGGCAGCCTGCCCAAGACGTCCAGCGGCAAGGTGCAGCGGCACGCGTGCCGAGCGGCCTTCCTCGCGGGGGCATTGCAGGAGGTGACGGCGTGGCGGGCGGAGGGCTCTCAATCTTCCGATGCACGCCCATCGCCGGCCGAGGCTCCCCTGCCCGCTGGGCCGAAGGAGGAAGCGGCACTGCCTGAGAAGCCGGACGCGGAAGCACTGGTCGCATGGCTGCGCGACGTCGTGGCCCGGCACGTGCGCATGATCCGTGAGGACATCGACGTCGATGCTCCGGTGACTCGCTACGGGTTGGACTCGTTGGGCGCGGTGGAGCTGGCGCACGAAGTGGGCGCCGGCACCGGGCTGACAGTGCCCATGGAATGGCTGCTCCAGGGGCCGAGCATCACGTCCCTGGCTCATAGGCTGGCCTCCCTCCGTGACGCGGCGGGCCCCGCGCCTCTTCGCAGAAACGTGGGCGGCGACCGCGAGGCGTCCTCCTCGCAGGCCCGGTTGCTCTTCCTGTCCCGGTACGCCCCCGGCGACGTGTCCTACAACCTGCCCGCCGCCGTGCGCCTGGAGGGCGAACTGGATGTGGCCGCGCTGGAGGGCAGCCTCGTGGCGCTCGCGGCCCGGCATGAAGGACTGCGGACCTCCTTCCGCGAGACCTCGGGGCAGCCCCGACAGGTCATCGCGCCGGACGCATCCCTGCCGCTGGCGCGCGTGTCACTGGAGTCCCTGCCCGCCAACGCCCGCGAAGCCGAGGCGCTCCGCTTGGCCCACGAAGAGGCCCGCCGCCCGTTCGACCTGGAGCGTGGACCGCTGGTGCGCGCCACGCTCCTCACGCTGGATGCGCGGACCCATGCGCTGGTGCTCGTCATGCACCATGCCGTGTCGGACGCCACGTCCATGGCGGTGCTGGTGCGCGAGGTCTCCGTCCTCTACTCGGCGCTGCGCGAAGGCCGCCCGTCGCCCCTGCCCGCCCTGCCCCTGGACTACGCCGACGCCGCCGACTGGCAGCGGGACACTCTGGACGGCGCCGCGCTGGAGTCGCGGCTGGACTACTGGCGGACGCAGCTCGCTGGTGCTCCCCAACTGCTGGAGCTGGCCACGGACCGGCCGCGTCCCTCGCGGCGTGGGTCCGCGGGCGCTCGGGTGCCGGTGGTGCTGGAAGCGGGCCTCGCGAAATCGGTCCGGACGCTGGCGGAGCGTGAAGGCGTCACGCCGTTCATGGTCCTGCTCGCGGCCTTCCAGACCGTGCTCGCCCGCCGCGCGGGCCAGGACGACATCAGCGTGGGCACGGCCATCGCGGGCCGTCAGCGCGCGGAGTTCCAGGGGCTCGTCGGCCTCTTCGTCAACTCGCTGGTCCTTCGCACGCGGCTGTCGGGAGCTCCTTCGTTCCGGGAGCTCCTGGCCCGCGTGCGGGAGACGGCGCTGGGCGCGTACGCGCACCAGGATGTGCCCTTCGAGCGTGTGGTCGAGGCGCTCCGGCCTCCTCGTGAACTGGGGCACACGCCGCTGTTCCAGGTGATGTTCAACCTCCAGGGCGCGCGCGTGGACGCGCCCGTCCTGCAGGGGCTCCAGTCCCGGCTCCTGGACGTGCACACCGGCACGTCCATGTTCGACCTCACGCTGTCGCTCGCGGAGTCCCCCCAGGGCTTCGAGGGCTGGCTGGAGTACTCCACGGAGCTGTTCGACGCCGGCACCGTGGCGCGGCTGGCCGGTCACTTCCGCGTGCTGCTGGACGCCGCCATCGCGGCCCCGGAGACCTCCATCCACGAGCTGCCCTGGATGACGGACGCGGAGCGCCACCAGGTGCTCACCGCGTGGAACGACACGGCCCGGGACTACCCCTCCGGCAGCACCCTCCCCGAGCAGTTCGCGCTCCAGGTCGCCCGGACTCCGGACGCCATCGCCGTGGAGGACGGGGATCTTCGCCTGACGTACGCGCAGCTGGAGGCGCGGGCCAATCCGCTCGCGCACTTCCTCCGCGCTCGGGGCGTGGGCCCGGACGTGCCGGTGGCGGTGTGCATGGAGCGCTCCGTGGACTTCGTCGTCTCGGTGCTCGCCATCCTCAAGGCGGGCGGCGCCTATGTACCGCTGGATGCGTCGTACCCCGCGCAGCGGCTGGCGTTCATGATCGAGGACGCCCGGCCCCGGATGCTGCTCACCACGCGCGCGCTGCGTGAGCGGCTGCACGTGCCGGACGCGACCCTGGCCTGCTTCTTCGTGGACGCGCTGTCGCTCGATGATCAGCCTGTCACCGCGCCGGAAGTCACCGTGGGGCCTCGCAACCTGGCCTACGTCATCTTCACCTCCGGCAGCTCCGGCCGTCCCAAGGGGGTGGCCTCCGAGCATCGTGGCGTGATGCGCCTCGTGCACGCCGAGCCCTACTCGCGCGTCGGTCAGCGCGAAACGGGCATGCTCTTCGCGCCGTTGTCCTTCGACGGCTCCGTGATGGAGCTGTGGACGATGCTGCTGCATGGCGGCCGGCTGGTCATCTTCCCCGGCAAGGTCCCCGCCGGAGACATGGACACGCTCGCGCGCGTGGTGGAGCGCCACGCGGTCAGCTTCGCCCACCTGACGTCGGGGCTCTTCTCGCAGTTGGTGGAGCACCGGCTGGACATCCTCGGACGGCTGCGCGCAGTGCACGTGGCGGGCGACGTCATCTCCGCCCCGCATGTGCGCCGCGCGGTGGAGTTCCTGGGCCGGACCGTCATCAACGCCTACGGCCCCAGTGAATGCTCCGTGGCCGCCTCGTTCTTCACGGTGGAGCGGCCAGAGCAGGCGGGCGCGTCGGTGCCCATTGGCGCGCCGCTCGCGAACACCACGGCGTACGTGCTGGACGCTCGGCTCCAGCCGGTGCCGGTGGGCGTGCCGGGGGAGCTGTTCCTCGGCGGTGATGGCGTGGTCCGGGGCTACGTGTCGCGGCCGGACCTCACGGCGGAGCGCTTCGTGCCGGATACGTACGGCGCGCAGCCTGGCGCACGGCTGTACCGCACGGGCGACCGGGTCCGCTGGCGCGAGGATGGGACGCTGGACTTCCTGGGCCGCACGGACCACCAGGTGAAGGTGCGCGGCTTCCGCATCGAGCTTCCGGAAGTGGAAGCCGCCCTGCGCGAGCTGCCCGAAGTGCACGAGGCCGCGGCGGTGGTGCGCGAGGACGTCCCCGGCGACAAGCGGCTCGTCGCCTACGCGATGCCGCGCCCGGGGCAGGTGCTGGAGCCCACGCGGCTGAGAGAGGCCCTGCGCCGCAAGGTCCCCGACTACATGGTGCCGTCGCTGTTCGTGGCGCTGCCCACCCTGCCCCTGAACCCCAGCGGCAAGGTGGACCGCAAGGCCCTGCCCGCTCCGGACTCGGAGGCCACCGGCCGGCGTGAGCGCTACGTGGCGCCCGCCCATCCACTGGAGGAACGGATCGCCTCCACGTGGTCCCGCGAGCTCGGGGCCGACCGCGTGGGCACGCAGGACCACCTGTTCAACGACCTGGGCGGCACGTCGCTGTCCGTGATGCGGCTCGCCTCGCGCTTGAAGGAGACGCTGGGCCGCGATGTGCCCGTGGTCTGGTTGTTCGAACACCCCACGGTGGAGTCGCTCGCCCAGCGGCTGGAGCAGGAGTCGCAGGGAGCACCCGCGCCGTCGCCCACCGCGCCCGGCCACCGTCCGCGCGAGGCGTCGAAGCCTGGCGCCTCCGGGTCCATCGCCATCGTCGGCATGGCGGGCCGCTTCCCCGGCGCGGGAACGGTGGAGGCGTTCTGGCGGAACCTGCGCGAGGGCGTGGAGTCCATCACGCGCTTCTCCCCCGAGGAGCTGGAGCACCTGCCCTCCCTGCCGGAGGGGTTCGAGCTCTGGTACCACCCGGCGTTCGTTCCCGCCGCCGGTGTCCTGGAAGACGTGGAGGGGTTCGACCACGCGTTCTTCGACATGTCCCTGCGCGAGGCGCAGTTCACGGATCCGCAGCAGCGGCTCTTCCTCCAGACGGCGTGGGCCGCGCTGGAGGACGCGGGCGTCAATCCGGAGCGCTACCCCGGCGCCATCTCGCTGTACGCGGGCGCCGCGGCCTCTGGATACGCGGAGGCCGTGCGGCAGGCGATGCCGCTGGACGCGGCGTCCTTCTTCGAGCTGAACGGCACCGCCACCCACGAGAGCCTGCCGACGAAGGCGTCCTTCAAGCTGGGGCTCACGGGTGAGAGCACGTTGCTCTACACCGCGTGCTCCACGGGTCTGGTGGCCGTGCACCTGGCCTGTCAGAGCCTGCGGACGGGGCAGTCCGACGTGGCGCTCGCGGGGGCCTCGCGGCTGTCGCTGCCGCAGCGCACGGGCTACGTGGCGCAGGAGGGCCTCATCTTCTCACCGGACGGACACTGCCGTGCGTTCGACGCTCGGGCACAGGGGACGCTGCCCGGGAACGGCGTGGGCACGGTGGTGCTCAAGCGTCTGGAGGACGCGGTACGGGATGGGGACGCCATCTACGCCGTCATCCGGGGCTCGGCGCTCAACAACGATGGCAAGAACAAGTCCGGCTTCACCGCGCCCAGCGTGCAGGGCCAGGCAGCGGTGGTGTCCCAGGCGTTGGCCAACGCAGGCGTGGCACCGGAGGCCGTGGGCTACGTGGAGGCCCATGGCACCGCGACGCCGCTGGGGGATCCGATTGAAGTGGCGGCGCTGACCCGCGCGTACGGCCTGGGCGTGGAGCACCGGGGACGCATCGCGCTGGCGTCGCTGAAGACGAACGTGGGGCACCTGGACACGGCCGCGGGACTGGCGGGACTGATGAAGGCCGCGCTGTCGCTGCACCACGGTGAGATTCCCCCCAGCCTCCACTTCGAGAAGCCCAACCCGCAGATCGACTTCGACGCGGGTCCTTTCTTCGTCAACACCAGGTTGCGGTCGTGGCCTCGGAGCGAGACGCCTCGCTTCGCCGCGGTCAGCTCCTTCGGCATTGGTGGCACCAATGCCCACGCCATCCTCGAGGAAGCTCCCATGCGGCAGAGTGGTTCGACCACGCGTTCCCACCAGCTCGTCGTGTTGTCCGCGCGCTCGCCGGAAGCGTTGGAGGCGGCGGCGCGGCGGTTGGAGGCGACGGGCGTCGGGGACTCGGCGCTGGCGGATCTGGCGTTCACGCACGCCGTGGGTCGCAAGGCTTTCGAGTTCCGCCGCGCGGTGGTGGTGACGGGCGCGGAGGACCTGGCGCGGCAGCTCCAGAAGCCGGTGACGCTGGCGAAGAGCCCGGGCAAGGCGCCGCGCGTGGCGTTCGTGTTCTCCGGGCAGGGTTCGCAGCGGCTGGCCATGGGGCGTGAGCTGGCGGAGGCGTCGCCGCTGTTCCGCGCGCACCTGGACGCGTGCCTCGCGTTGCTGGACGCGCCGCTGCGGGCGCGGGTGTCGGCCGTGCTGACGCCCGAGGCCGATGCTTCGGCGGACCTCGCGGACACGCGCGTGGCGCTGCCCGCGTTGTTCAGTGTGCAGGTGGCGCTGGCTCGGATGTGGCGGGACCTGGGCGTCACGCCGTCCGCGGTGATGGGTCACAGCTTCGGTGAGTACGCGGCGGCGTGCATCGCGGGGGCGCTGTCGGTCGAGGACGGGATGCGCCTCGCGGTGGCTCGCGGGGAGCTGATGCACCGGATGCCGCCGGGCGCGATGCTCGCGGTGGCCCTGCCCGTGGAGCGCGTGCAGCCGTTGCTGTCGAGCCGGCTGTCGGTGGCGGCGGTGAACGTTCCGGACCGCTGCGTGGTGTCCGGGCCGGTGGAGGAAGTGGATCGGCTGGAGGCCGAGCTGAAGGCCCAGAAGGCCGGTGCGGTGCGCATGCCCGCGCCGCACGCGTTCCACTCCGCGGACGTGGAGCCGTTGATGCCGGAGCTGGCGCGCGTGGTGGGCGCACTTCGCTGGTCGGAGCCGACGGTGCGGTACGTGTCCAGCCTCACGGGGGCGCTGGCCAGGCCGGGAGAGCTCTCGGCGCCGGACTACTGGACGGAGCAGATGCGCCAGCCGGTGCGCTTCACCCGCGCGGTGGAGGCGCTCCAGGCGGAAGGCTGCACGGTGTTGCTGGAGGTGGGACCGGGACAGGACGTGACGCCGCTGGTGCGCGCGAACCTGGCCCGGCCCGAAGGCGGCGGATCCCCCGTCCACGCGCTGGCGTCGCTGCGGGTGGGCGGGAAGACGACGGAGCAGATGGGCTGGCTCCAGGCCGTGGGCGAGCTGTGGACCGCGGGTGTGATTGTGGACTGGAGCGCGTTCTACGCGCACGAGCAGCGCCTGCGGCTGCACCTGCCCACGTATGCGTTCCAGACCCAGGCGGTCTGGGTGCAGCCGAGAGCACGCGCCACGACGTCTCCGTTCGCGCCTCCGGCAGGAAGTCCCGTTCGTGCGCCGCAGGTTCCGGCAGAGGCCCCGGCCGCGCCCGTGGAGCGTGCGCCTGATGTGACCTCCGACCTGGCACTGGTCACGGCGTCAGTCCGCGCTCCTCAGGCCGCCTCCGCGATGACGGCCCCTGTGTCGGTTCGCGCTCCTCCAGCCTCGTCCGCGATGACGGCTTCGAACGGCGCGATTCAGATCGAGTCCGCGACGACGGATCCGGCCGGCGTCTCACACGGGGCTCTGGTGCACGGGAGTCCTCCGGAGGCGGGTGTGTCCTCGCACGGGTCTGCCGTGTCCACGGGCGTAGCACCCGCC
>NZ_RAWR01000123.1:0-30796 GCF_003986945.1 Corallococcus sp. AB018
GAACACGGGCGTCGTGGAGGCGGGCGCGGGGGGCGGCGTCTTCTCCTCGCGCACCAGGGCCAGCTCCTGCGCCACGTCGTAGTAGCCGCACTCCTGGCGCTGGGCCGCGAGCGCCGGCGTCACGCCGCGCAGGATGTCCACCACCGCGAAGGGCCCCAGGGGGGACGTCTCCGGTTCACCATCCGTGAGGGCGCGGACCCGGAAGTCCTCATCCTCGGTGAGGAGCGCGAGCGCCTCGCGGACCTGCTGTGCGGGGGCCGGAGCCTTCGCGCGTCGGCAGAAGTCCGACACCGCCACCGCCACCGGGGTGGGTACGTCATCGGGCTGCCGTCTTCTCTGCCAGGGACTGATCATGGAAAGGTTCGGAAAATTGCTCGTTTACGAGGGCGGATGCCTCTATCTTCGCGGCCAGACAGGTGTCAATGAGCCAGTCCGGCCTCAATGTAAACAGCTCACGCGCGGCGCAAGCCGAAGTCACCGAACTCCGTGGTAGTCACCGGGGAAGCGGGCGCTTGCCAGGCCCGGCCGGCCAGATTGTCTTGCGGGAGCAGGCATCCCCACCCCAACACATGGGGTGCTCCAGAGATTGCAGATGACGACCCATCACCACAGCCACTCCCACTCCCACGGCCCCTCGGACAAGGACAAGGACGAGGTCCTGGCGCGCTACATGGCCCAGCACGGGCTGAAGAGCACTCGCCAGCGCAGCCTCATCATCGACACCTTCTTCGAGGTGGGCGGCCACCTGTCCGTCGAAGAGCTGTGGAACAAGGTGCGCGAACAGGACACCAAGGTGTCCGTGGCCACCGTGTACCGGACGATGAAGCTGCTCAACGAGTGCGGCCTGGCCCACGCGCGCAACTTCGGTGACGGGCAGACGCGCTACGAGGCGGCGGCGGGGCGCGAGCACCACGATCACCTCATCTGCACGAGCTGCGGCACCATCGTGGAGTTCGAGAACGACCGCATCGAGACGCTCCAGGACGCGGTGGCGCGCAAGCACGGCTTCACGGTGACGTCGCACAAGATGGAGCTGTACGGCTTGTGTCGCGAGTGCCAGCTCCGGGGTGGCCCTCCGGAGACAGAGGCCTGAGCGCGTGAGCCCGGTGCGACGACGCGCGCTCCTGTGCGCGGTGGCGCTGGGCGCACTGACGCTGACGGGCTCGGTGTCCGGCTGTCGCCACGGCGGGCCGGTGGATGCCGGGCCCGCGTTCTACCGGGCGCTGTGGCTGCCGTCGGTGGGGCCTGCGCGCTACGACCCCCGCCAGCTCACGGGCAAGGTGGTGCTGGTGTCCTTCATGGCCACCTGGTGCTTCCCGTGCCTGGCGGACCAGCCCTCGCTCAAGCATCTCCAGGAGACCTACGGCCCCCAGGGCTTCCAGGTCGTCGCGGTGGGGATGGACATCGACGAGGGCCGGGTGCTGGGGCCGTTCGCGAACCACTACGCCTTTCCGTACCCGGTGCTCCTGTCCGACGAGCGGATGCGCGCCGGTGAGAGCGCCTTCGGCCGCATCCGCGCGCTGCCCAGCACGGTGCTGCTGGACAGGCACGGCCGCGCGGTGGCCGCGTGGCAGGGGATTGAGGGCCAGGCGGACGTGGCGAAGGCCATTGAAAAGCTGCTGAAGGCGGACTGATTTCCGCCTCCGCCCGGGGTGCTACAGGGCTGGAGCGGAATAGTTGCGGGCAAGGGGGCCGCTGGTACCTTCGCCGGCGCTCATGACGTCCCGGCGAAAGCTCCTGATGGTGGCGGCGGTGGTGGCGGTGGCCTTGAGCCTCGCTTCGGTGGCGGACGCCAAGGGCTTCCGGCGCTACCTGCGCCTGCGGCAGGACGTGGAGGCGCTCGATGAGCGCAACCGCTCGCTGGCCGCGCAGAACGACGTGCTCCGCAAGGAGATCGCGGCGCTGCGCAAGGATCCGGCGACGCTGGAGCAGTCGGTCCGTGAGGAGCTCGGCTATGTGAAGCCGGGCGAAATCGTCTTCCACCTGGAGTCGCCATGACCTCGCTGTCCGTGGTGCCCTCTCCCGCGAAGCTCGTGCGCGCCTTCTTCCGAGCCATCCCCGCGGCGGTGGCGCTGGCGACGTTCGTCCACCTGGCGCGCGGCGGCTTCCGGGGCCTGAACACGCTGGGGTGGACGGAAGCGGCGCTGGTGATGGGGCTGCTCATCGGCATCGGCATGGCGGCGTGGCGCCGGGCCATGCGCTCCTCGGTGGGCGCGGTCATCGACCTGCGCGACGACCTGGAGCTGGGCGGCGGGCTCATCTCCGCGGCCTTCATCGTGGTGGCCATTGGCGGCGGGGAGCTGTTCCCCATCGTCTACCTGTTGATGGCGTTCCTGGTGGCGTTCCTGCCTCGCAACGCGGGCATGACGCTGCTGGGCGTGGCGCTGGTGTACGACGGCCTGGTGACGCTGGGCGGGCCGGTGGTGAACCTCACCGGGTTCCTGACGCACACGCTGTTCCTGGCGCTGTTCGCGGGGCTGTACCACCTGGTGCTGTCCGCGCGGATGGCGGTGGCGAAGCGGGCGGAGTCGGACGCGGTGCAGAAGCGCATCCGCGAGGTGGAGGAGCGCGCGCGCACCTTCCGGCTGGTGTCCTCCGGGACGCAGGACAGCTTCAGCGGGATGAACTCCGACGAGAAGTGGCTGGTCGCGTCGGTGAAGGAGATTGAGGGCGCGGTGCACGCGGCGCTGGAGATCGCGGAGACGGGCCTGCGCACGGACACCTGCGCGGCGTTCCTGCTCACGTCGGACGACCGGAGCCTGAAGCTGTACGACTGCCGCTCCGGTTCGGAGCGGGTGCAGCGCGAGAAGTTCAACGCGGGCGAGGGCATCATCGGCGGCGTGCTGAAGCGCCGCGCGCCGGTGCGGATGAACTCGCCGCAGGGGCTGAAGGGCGTCACGTACTACGAGAGCAGCGGTCCCACGGTGCAGGCGCTGCTGGCGGTGCCCATCCTGGAGGGCAGCGGCCTGGTGCGCGGCGTGCTGGTGGCGGACAAGCTCAAGAACGAGCCGTTCACGGACCAGGACGAGAAGATGCTCACCACCATCGCGGGAGAGGTGCTGCGCTCCATCGAGGTGGAGCGGGTGATGAGCTACATCCGCAAGACGCGCGACGAGAAGGACCGGTTCTTCCGGGCCATCGAGGAGCTCAACCGCGCGGGCAGCCCGGACCAGGTGTTCGTGGCGGTGCTGGAGGCGACGCGGCAGCTGGCGGGGCTGGACTTCTGCGCGGTGACGCTGGTGTCGGAGCAGGACGGCAAGCGGATGCACCGCGTGGCGCGGATGACGGGCGTCACGGCGCAGGGCAAGGCGCTGGAGGGCCAGACGTTCCAGGACAACAACGGCCTGGTGGCGAACGTGGTGCGCTATGGGGCGCCGCTGCCGGGGCGGGACATCAAGGCGATGGACCGTCAGGTCATCTTCGATGAGGAGACGCAGGTGCGCGGCCTGGGCGCGCTGAAGATCTTCCCGCTGGTGGCGGGGGACCGGATTCTGGGCACGCTGGTGGCGGGGTCGCGCAAGAAGGCGGCGTTCGAGCAGGACGTGCTGCGGATGATCGAAGTCATCGCCATCCAGGCGGCGCAGGCGGTGTTGCGCGCGCAGCTCTACGAGCAGATGGAGCGGATGGCGACGACGGACGGCCTCACGGGGCTGCTGAACCACCGCACGTTCCAGTCGCGCGCGGACGACATCCTGGCTCAGGCGCGGCGGTACAACCGCAAGTGCTCCATCATGTTGACGGACGTGGACCACTTCAAGAACGTGAACGACACCTACGGTCACCCGACGGGCGACCAGGTGCTCAAGGGCGTGGCGCGCATCATCAAGACGCTGGCGCGGGACACGGACATCGTCGCTCGCTACGGCGGCGAGGAGTTCGTGATGGTGATGCCGGAGACGGACGTGCAGGGCGCGAAGATCATCGCCGAGCGCATCCGCGAGGCGGTGATGGCGGAGGTGTTCCAGACGGAGATGGGCCCGCTGCGCATCACGATGTCGCTGGGCATCGCGACGTTCCCGGACAACGCCATGGAGAAGCAGCAGATGATCGACCTGGCGGACCAGTGCCTGTACCACTCGAAGCGCAACGGCCGGAACCAGTCCGTGACGGTGGCGCAGATGCAGGGTGGCCGGAAGCTCCAGGCGGTCGCGGAGTAGGGCGGCTCAGTCCAGGTCCGCGAGCTGGCCCTGTGCGAGCTCGCGGTAGTACGGCACGACCTCCACGGCGAGCAGGTCCCGCATCTGCTGGCGCGCGCCGTCCAGGTCGCCCTGGTCTCGCAAGCGATACATGCGGTGGAGGGCGTCGCCCAGGCGCCGTGAGCCCTCCGTGACGCGCTGACGCATCTGGTGGAGGAGGGTGAGCGCGGCCTCCGGTGTGCGCAGTCCCGTTTCCACCTCCGCGGTGGTCATGGCCACGGAAGAGCCCGCGCGTCGCAGAAGCGTGCGAAGGGCGTCGTCCAGGACGACAGTGCCTTCCTGCTGGGCGCGCGTATCGAGCACCCGGAGTTGATGCCAGTCGCCTTCGAGGTCTTCGACCATGAATGCCGTGGCGCTCCTTCGCCGCACGTTCGAGACCATACCCAGTTATACGTTCCACGATGACTCCGCTTCCCCTCGCCGTCACCACCAGCACGAAGACGGACGCGGCCACGGTGCGCGAGGCGCGGACCGTGGCGCAGCGGTGGAACCTGCCGTTCCTTTCGCGCCGCTCCAGTGAGGGCATCGCGCCCTGGCTGGGCACCAAGGTGGAGGTGCTGCTCGTCGTGGGCGGCGATGGCGTGACGCTGTGGGAGCCGCAGGGTTCGTTCGGCTTCCACGCGGGCATGGCGCACCTGCGGCGCATGCGGCTGCGGCAGGGCCAACGCGATGACGCGTTCCTCAAGGTCGCGGAGATCGTCCCCGGGGATGCCGTGCTCGACTGCACCCTGGGGCTCGCGCAGGACGCGCTGGTGGCTTCGCTCGCCGTGGGTCCCACGGGCCGTGTCGTCGGCCTGGAGAAGAGCCTGCCCCTGTGCATCGTCGCCGCGGAGGGGCTCCAGCGCTACGACCGGGGCGCGGACTCGTGCGCCATCGAAGTGCTTCACGCGGATGCGCACGCGTACCTGAAGACGCTGCCTTCGAAGTCCTTCGACGTCGTCTTCTTCGACCCGATGTTCGCCAAGCCCAAGAAGGCCCAGCCCGCCTTCGACGTCCTGCGCCGCTTCGCGGAGCACGCGCCCCTCACTCCTGAAGCCGTGGAGGAGGGGAGACGCGTCGCCCGCCGGTGGGTCGTCGTGAAGGGCGCTCGTCACACCGACGATTTGAAGAAGGTGGGCATCGAGCCTGCGCCCACCTCGCGCTTCAGCGAAGTCATCTGGGGGCGGCTCCCCGCTCTCCCCTGAGCTACTCCTTCTCCGACCCCTTCGGCGGACCCTCACTGCCCATCGGGGACAACTTGCTCGACAGCGCTCCCGCCTGCTCGTGCGCCATCAGGTCGCGCGGCGAGCGGTAGTACTGCATGGGCGAGTGGTGCAGGAAGTTCGACACGCGGCTCGTGTAGAGACACGCGTACTGCTCCACCTGGTAGCCGAAGCGGCTGTTCTCGTTGCCCTCCTTGAACAGCAAGCCCCAGTACGGATTGAAGCCCTCCTCGACGTCGCGCTCCAGCGTGTCCGCGATGCCGTTGGTCTCCTTCAGCGACCGGCGCAGCTTCTCCAGCTCCGCCTTCACCTTCTTGCGCAGCTCTTCCACCTCCTGGCGCTCGGGATCCGCCAACTCCTCGCGCTCCAGCCTGCGCTCCAGGGTGTTCAACACCGTCTTGCGGTGGTTCACCTCGTCGTCCAGCCGAGCTCGCGTCAGCTCCACCTCCGACAGGGTGACGATCTCCTCGCGCCGCGCGTCCGTGTACGTGATCTCGTCCTCAATCTCCTGGACGATCATGCACGTGCGCCACAGCGACGACTTCTTCGACTTCAGGATGTCGCCGTAGATGTGGTCGCCCACGTAGAGGATGTGCTCGCCCCGGTAGCCGGTGAACTCCTCGAACTGGGCCAGGTTGCCGCCCGAGTACACCGTGCCGCGCTCCAGTGACTTCGCCTCGCCCACGACCTTGCCGGCCTCCGTGGAGGAATCCAGCTCCAGGAACGGCCGGGCCTCCGTGAAGAAGGCCGGCTTGCCCGCCGCCGTCACCACGAAGTCGAAGTAGTTGCGCCAGCTGGGGTACTCCGGCAGCTGCCCTTCCAACAGGTAGCGCATCACCGCGTTCGTGTAGTCCCACGCGGAGTTCGTCAGCAGGAACAACTTCTTCCCGCCCGAGCGCAGCTTGTGCAACGCCGGACCCAGCTCCGGATCCAGGAACACGTAGCGCGCCAGGTCCTTGCGGATCTCCCGCTTGAGCGAGTTGTCCCGGTGCACCGTGTCGATGGCTTCCCGGATGTCGTCGTAGAGCTTGCCGTAGTTCACGGTGTGCCCCAGCGACTCCATCAGCTCGATGATGCCCGAATACAGGCACGTCTCCGGCAACGCGAAGAGCGTGTCGTTCCACGCGAACTGAGGGTTGCGCAGCCGCACGCGCTTGTTGCGGTACAGCTCCTTCCACGCGTCGCGCTTCAGCGGACGCAGGCCGTGGTACGCGCGCCCCACGTGACCGAAGCGGTCCATCTTCAGGACGTTGCCGTTGACGCGGTCCACCGCCAACCCGCGCATCACGAAGTGGTGGTCGTAGAGCAGGCCGCCCACGAACGGCGGATAGCCGTACTCGCTGATCAGCTTCGCGAGCGTCATGTCGAACGACAACTGCTCCAGCCGGCGCATGTGGTAGATGGCCAGCGTGTAGTCCATGTCGAACCCGATGAGTTCGATGTGGTCCATGCGCAGGTTGCGGTTGACGAACACGTCCCGCGAATGCGGCACTTGGTCCGTGGCCTCACGCGGCGTGGTGAGCAGCCGGCCGAGCACGTCGTCGGTGAGCAAGTCCCTCGCCCGGCGGGCCGCGTCGTCGGCGCGCTCGCGACTGATGGAGGAACGGAAGCTCCCGTGCAGCGGATCCACGGAGGGTCCGCCCGGGATGGGCCTGGCAGGGGAGAGTATGGGCGACACGGGACCTCAAGACATAACACGCGCCGCATGCCCTTCGCCCGCGTCCTTGCGGGCTTCGCACGGGGCTGGCACGCTCTGTCCAACGATGCGCACCCCACGTCCATCCCCGGCCTCCGCCGAGGACCTCCACGCGCGCCTGGCCGCTCGCATCACCGCGTTGGAGGACCGGGTGCGCCGTCTGGAGGCCCGACTCGCCCTGGAGGCCCGCAAGCCGCCCCTCGTCCGCACCCGGGCCAGCGCCTCCGCCGCCAACGTCCGCACCGCCCGGCCCCGGCCCCGCTGCCCTGGCTGCACCCTGGAGCTGCCCCGTGGACGGCGCGGTGAGTCGTGCGTGTGGTGTGGCTTCATGTTCGCCGCCGTGACCCGCCGCCGCGCCAGTGGGCCCAAGTCGCCCCGGAAGACCCGATGAGCGGGACGTACCGGCTCATCGGCCGCACGGAGGCAGGAGACCTCGCGGAGCTGTACGAGTCCCTGCTGCTGCCCTCCATCCCCGTCGCGGTGAAGCTCTTCCTGCCGCGCACCTCCGACCCCGCCTATGCCCGCTCGGTGGCGGAGACGGTGCGGCTGCTCCAGCCCGTGCGCCACCCGGGCCTCCTCCACGTCGTGGACGTGGGCTTCGTGCGCCAGCGGCTCGCCGTGGTGCGCGAGGACGTGGACGGCTTCACGCTGGGCGTCGCGCTCCAGCGCCTCAATACGAAAGAGGTGCTGCTGCCGCCCACGGTGGCGCTGTCCATCGTCATCCAGCTGTTGGAGACCGTGCAGCTCGCGCACGACGCGGGCGTCGTCCACGGCGCCATCACCCCTGGCAACGTGCTCCTGGCCCGCGACGGCTTCCCGGCCATCTGCGACTTCGGCGCGCTCCAGGCGCTCCTGTCCGTGCCCCAGCTCAAGCGAACGTTCGCGCACCGGGGCCGCAGCGCGTACCGGGCGCCGGAGGTCACCCGCGGCGAGACGCCCACGGAGGCGTCCGACGTGTACTCGCTGGGCGCCATCGCGTACGAGCTGCTCACCCTGCGCGAGGCCGTGGTGCCGGGCAGCGGCGTGAGCACCCGCCGCGAGGCGCTGCCTCCTCCCAGCCGGTTGGATCGGCGGATCAACTCGCGGTTGGATCCGTCGATCATGCGCGCGTTGGATCCGGCGCCCCAGCGGCGCTTCCGCTCGTGCGGCGAGTTCGCCCAGGCCCTGCGTAACTTCCTCTCCGCGGGCGGTGGTCTGCCCGGCGCGGAGGAGGTGGCGCGCTTCGTGTCGGAGCTGTTCCCCAACGAGGTGAGCATCGCGGCCCCCGGGCCCGTCCCGTTCGCCGAGCCCTTTCAACTGGAGGCCGTCTCCGGCGCGGAGATGGAGGACCTGCACGCGGAGGAGTACGAGGCCTCCATCGTCCAGCGCGCGCCGTACAGCCGCGCGCCCACGGAGAAGGAGGCGTCCGCCGAGACGCAGGAGGCCGCGCCCGGCTTCGAGGAGTTCCGTCCTGAGGACTACGCGTCCGACGCGCCTGATGACGACGAGCCCGGGCCCGAGAGCGAAGTGCGGAGCACCGAACTTTCGCCCGCGGGGCCGTTGGAGCAGGGCTGGGACGCACCTCCCGGTGTGCTCGCGCAGAAGTCCCGCCGCCCGGACAGCCCGGCGTCAGCGCGCGCGGGACGCAATCCCCGCGTGAAGGTCATCGAGGACTTCTCCGGACCGCCGCTCGGGGACGACGAACCGCCCGTGCCCACCGGCCGCCGCGCCGCCATGCGCCCCGGGCCGGCCCTCGGGGACGACGAACCGCCCGTGCCCACCGGCCGTCGCGCCGCCATGCGTCCCGCCCAGTCCCCGGGAGCGGAAGAAGAACCGCCGAAGCGCCCGGCCCTGCGCCCCGCGAAGGGGGCCGGGGGCAGGGCTCCCGGCCAGGAGACGGCGATCCTTCCTGCTGGCGGTGGAGCACCTGCGGCACCTGCTGCCGCTGACGTGACCGTGCTCCGCCAGCAGAGCCGGGGCCGCGCAGAAGCCACCGAAGCCCTTCCCGCCGAGCCCCGTTCGGAGCGCCGAATGGCTCCTCCGAAGGCGGAAGGCCGCGTGCGCACCGACATGGCGGAGCCCGCGCCGTCGGACCGGCACCTGCCGGTGCACCAGCGCTTCGACACGGTGGAGACACCGCGCCTGGACGCGGTGGCCGCCGGCACCCGCCGCAAGCGCCTGCTCTTCATCGCGGGCGGCATCGCCCTGGTGGGCCTGTTCATGTTCGCCGTCGCCGCGTGGCGGCTGGGCCTGGAACAGGTGCAGGAACCGGAGCTGCCCCGCTACGACCCGAACGCCCCCGCGGCGAACGGCACGCAGGCGCCGCCCGCGAACCCGTCCGCGCTGAAGCCCATCGCGCCTCCTCCTCCCGCTCCGCCGCCCAACCCGGGCGCGCGGGACATCGAGGACGAGGACGTGGACGAGGACACCGCCGAGCCCGGCGTTCCTCCCAAGAACCAGCGCGCGTTCCTCACGCTGCGCACGAACCTTCCGGCGAACGTCTTCATCGACGGGGCGAAGGTGCGCCGCACGACGCCGCTGCTGAACTACCCGGTCCGAGTGGGCGCGCGCGACATCCGCGTGGTGGCCATCTCCACCGGCGAGCAGAAGGACTTCCAGCTCCGCTTCTCGCGGGGCCAGCACCAGAAGCTGGACGAACAGTTCCAGCCTCCCCCCACCAGGCGGTGAGTTTCGTGGAGCGCACGCGCATCTTCGTCGTCGAGGACCAGCCCCAGCTCCTGAAGAACCTGGTCAAGGTGCTGGGCACCTTTCCGGAGCTGGAGGTCGTGGGCACCTCCCAGGACGGCGAGCAGGCGGTGGACGACATCGTCCGTGAACGCCCGCAGCTCGTCCTGCTGGACCTGGAGCTCCCCAGCCTCAACGGCATCCAGGTGACCCAGAAGGTCAAGCGCCGCGCCCCCGAGGTGGAGATCCTCATCCTCACGTCCTTCGAGGACGAGCAGAAGGTCTACGAGGCCATCCAGGCGGGCGCGTCCGGCTACCTGGTGAAGCGGGTGGGGCCGGAGAAGATCCGCTCCGGCATCCAGGAGGTGATGGACGGGGGCACCGTGCTGGAGCCCATCATCGCCCGGCGCTTCTGGAACTACTTCCAGTCCATCCAAGCCAGGCCCGCCCAGAAGCCCGCCGAGCTGCCCTGGGGTCTGACGGATGTGGAGCTGGACGTCCTTCGCTACGTGGCCAAGGGCCTGTCCAACGCGGAGGTGGGGCGGGTGATGACGCTGGAGCGGCGCACGGTGCGCACGCACCTGTCGCATATCTACCGGAAGATGGGCGTCAACTCCCATGTGGACGCGGTGGTGATGGCCCTGCGTCAAGGTGTCGTGGATCTCTAGCCGCGCCGTGGTTACGGTGTGGCACCTATGTCCAAGGCATCCCCGCGGTCCACCGCGGTGCGCGCGGTGGACCCCACGCTCGCCGCACTCTTCGACGTTCACGAGGCAACCCTGCCCAACGGCCTCAAGGTCCGCCTGCTGGCGAACCATCAGGCCCCGGTGGTCAGCCTCTACACCTTCTTCCAGGTGGGCAGCCGCAACGAGCGGCCCGGCATCACCGGCATCAGCCACCTGTTCGAACACATGATGTTCAACGGGGCGAAGAAGTACGGCCCCAAGATGTTCGACAAGACGCTGGAGTCCAACGGCGGCCGCTCCAACGCGTACACGTCCAATGACATGACCGTGTACTACGACGACTTCAGCGCGGACGCGCTGGAGACGGTGCTCGACCTGGAGTCGGACCGGATGCGCTCGCTGCGCATCTCCGACCAGACGCTGGCCAGCGAGCGCCAGGTCGTGATGGAGGAGCGCCGCGTCCGCGTGGACAATGAAATCCCCGGCATGATGGACGAGGAGCTGGGCACGCTCGTCTACAAGGCGCACGCGTACCGTTGGCCCGTCATCGGATGGATGGCGGACATCGAGAACATCACCCGCGACGACTGCCAGGAGTACTTCCGCACGTACTACGCGCCCAACAACGCGGTGCTCTACATCGTCGGGGACATCGACCCGAAGAAGACGCTCGCGCTGGTGAAGCGCTACTACGGCAACATCCCGCGCGGCCCCTCGCCCGCGTCGGTGCTCAACGCGGAGCCGGAGCAGAAGGGTGAGCGCCGCGCCGTGGTACGCCACCCCGCGCAGTCGCCGTCCGTGATGATCGGCTTCCGCGGACCCGCGGCCAGCAACGAGGACACGCTGGTGCTGGACGTGGTCCAGTACATCCTCACCAAGGGCGAGGGCAGTCGGCTGGTGAAGTCCCTCGTGTACGACCAGAAGGCCGCCGTGTCGGTGATGCTCGACTGGAGCTGGCGCATCGACCCGGGGACCATCCTGTTCTACCTGGAGCTCAAGCCGGACTCCGAAGCCGCGAAGGTGGAGGCCCTGCTGTACGCGGAGCTGGAGAAGCTGGCTCGTGAGGGCGTCACCGAGAAGGAGCTGCAGAAGGCGAAGAACAACCTGCGCGCGGACCACCTGCGGGAGCTGTCCACCAACAGCGGCCGGGGCCACGCCCTGGGCCACTACGAGGCCCTGCTGGGCGACTGGCGCGAGGGCCTGTCCCTGCCGACCTTCTACGCGTCCGTCACGGCGGAGCAGGTGAAGGCCGTGGCCGCGAAGTACTTCGCCCCCGAGCGCCGCTCGGTGGTCACCCTCCATCCCGAAGCCGGCGCTGAAGAGGCCGGTGACGAAGCGGCGGAGGCGTAAACCATGGCCTCCCGAAAGATCGCCAAAGTGAAGAACACCGTCCGCAAGGCCGCCAAGGCCGTGCGCAAGCAGGCCACCGCCGCGCGCAAGAAGGTCGCGCAGGTGAAGAAGGCCGTGCCGGCCCGAGCCAAGAAGCTGGTGAAGGCCGCGACGGCGCCGAAGTCCGCCGCCACCGGTGAGCTGAAGCTGCCCGCGCTGCATGAGAGCACCACGTCCACGGGCCTGAGGGTCATCGCCGCCGAGCGCGGGCCGCTGCCGCTGGTCTCCGTGCGGCTGGTGATGCGCGCGGGCGGCGTGTGGGATCCGCAGGGCAAGGACGGCCTGGCGGACTTCACCGCGCGCCTGCTGCGCCGGGGCACGAAGCGCATGGACGCGGATGGCATCAGTGAAGCCATCGAGTTCGTGGGCGCCAGCCTCTACGCGGGCGTCAACGAGGACGTGCTGTCCGTCTACCTCACCACGCCGGCGGAGCACTTCTCCGCGATGCTGGACGTGCTGGGGCAGGTGCTGCGCGAGCCCACGTTCCCGGAGAAGGAGGTCGTCGACGCCCGGGAGCGCGCGCTGGCGCAGTTCGCCAACGACCTGGATGATCCGTCCTCCATCGCGGACCGCGCCTTCACGCGCGCCATCTGGGGTGAGCATCCGTACGGGCGCGACCTGGGTGGCAACAAGCACACCGTGTCCACCTTCACCCGCGACGACCTGGTCCGCTTCCACGCCGAGTGCATGGGGCCCCGGATCTCCCTGCTCACGGTGGTGGGCGCCATCGACCCGGCGACCGTGGCCGCGGAGGCCGAGCGCGCCTTCGCCGGCTGGACGGGCGGCCCCGACGCGGACCCGATGCTGCCCCGCAAGCAGGAGCCGCTGGCGAAGGCCGGGACGGTGCTGCTGGTGGACAAGCCGGACCAGACGCAGTCGCAGGTGCGCCTGGGCGGCCCCGGCTTCTGGCTGGGCCACGAGGACTACTTCCCGGCCACGGCGATGAACATCGCGCTGGGCGGCGGCTTCACGTCGCGGCTGATGAACGAGATCCGCGTCAACCGCGGCCTCACCTACGGCGTCAGCTCCTACTTCGACACGATGAGCGCGGGCGGCATCTTCGCGCTCTCCACGTTCACGAAGACTGCGTCCACGCGGGTGATCATCGACGTGGCGCTGAAGGAGATCCACGGCGTGCGCGACGGCGGCCTCAAGCCCCGCGAGCTGAAGGACGCGCAGAGCTACCTGGCCGGCCTGTATCCGCTGCGCACGGAGACCAACGAGTCCGTGGCCTCCGTCATCGCGGACATGCGCATGCACGGCCTGGGCGATGACTGGGTGGAGAAGTTCCGCGACCGGCTGCGCGCGGTGACGCCCAAGGACGTGGCCGCGGCGTCGAAGAAGTACGCGTTCGCGGACCGGCCCGTCATCGTCGTGCTGGGCAAGGCGTCGGAGGTCAAGCCGCTGCTGGAAGGGCTGGGTCCCATCACCGTCGTGCCGGCGTCGGACTACGAATGAGCGGTGACGTTCCCCGCGTCCTCTTCGAGGGCGCGGGCGTGATGGTGGTGGACAAGCCGGCCGGGGTGCTCGTCATCCCCGGCCGCGAGGGCGGCGCGTCCCTGCGCGACACGCTGGAAGCCCACCTGGGCCGCAAGGTCTACGTGGTGCACCGGTTGGATCGCGACACGTCCGGCGCGCTGGTGTTCGCGCTGGACGCGGAGGTGCACCGCGCGCTGTCCCAGGCCTTCGAGGCGGGCAAGGTGCGCAAGCGCTACCGCGCCCTGGTGGAGGGCCGGCTGGAGGCGCCCCAGATGGTGGACGCGCCGCTCGTCGCCGGCCGCAAGGGGCGCATGCGCGTGGCGAAGCCGGAGGAGCCGGACGCGAAGCCATCACGCACGCGGGTGCGCCCGGTGGAGACCTTCGCGAGCGCGTCGCTGGTCGAGGCGGAGCCGCTGACGGGCCGCACGCATCAGATCCGCGTGCACCTGCTGTCCCTGGGGCATCCGCTGCTCGTGGACCACCAGTACGGCAGGGAGGCTCCACTCACGGAAGGCGACCTGGGAGGGCAGGGGACCCGGGAGGTGCTGACCCGGACGCCGCTGCATGCGGCTCGCGTGGAGTGGCCCGCTTTGCCCGGGCTGCCAGCGCGCGGAGTGGATGCGCCGCTGCCCGCGGACATGCAGCGCACGTTGGAGTTGCTGCGCGCGGCGGGGTGAGGCGCGGCGCTACTTGTACGGCTCCAGCCGGAACGTGTTGGACTCGCCCGTCACTCCGAAGCTGTCCCTCGCGGTGATGCGCACGTTGCCTGCGGGCGCGTCCAGGACGACGTTCGCGTTGCACACGCCGACCTCGCAGGGGCCAATCTTGGTGGGCGACACCGTGCCGCGCGACGCGCTCAGCTCCACCGAGCCCTGGAAGTGCCCGGCCCTCGGGCCCTGGGCGCGCACCGTGATGGCGAAGGACGTCCGGCTCACGCGCGTGCCTTCGATTTCGTCGAAGCTGAAGCCCGTGATGTCGCCCTCGCGCATCGGCACATCCGGCCCGGGGCCCGCGTCCACCTGCTGGCCGCCGTCCGTGGTGTCGACCCCGCCGTCGAAGTCGCCGTAGATGGGCCCCGCGTCGGTGAGGATGAGGATGCCCCCGTCCTCGGTGAGGGGCGGTTCGGTGACTTCCTGTCCCGGAGGACGCAGGGTGAGGGCGCCTTCGGCCACCGCCTCGCGCCCGTCATCCAATTGCAGCCGCACCGCGTGCGCGCCCGCGCCCAGCCCCCGGGGCACCGTCACGATGGCGACGCCCGCCGGGTCGAAGCGCGACACCGTCGCTTCCTTCTCATCCATCCAGATGCGGCCTGAACCCATGCGCGCATCCACCTTCTCCGCGCCGTAGTCCACGGCCACGCTGTAGCGCGCGTCGAACCGCACGGTGACGTCTTCGTCCTTCGCGTTCACCGGCAGCGTCGCGGGCTCCACGCCGACGATGGTGGGCGGAGGCAACGGCTCCGGGTCGCCCGTGCAGGCCCACGCCAGCGCCGCCATCCCCACCGCGGCCAGGCCCGCGCGCATCACGGCGCGAACCTCAGCCCCGCGGACACGGACACGCCACCCAATTGGGCGCGCAGCGACGGTGTCTCCACCGGTGCCAGGGCCGCGCGCACCTCCGTGAGGATGCTCCAACGGCCCAAACGATAGGCGCCCTGCGCGGCCAGGAATCCCATGGCGCGCACTCTGCGCTCATCCACCGCGTCAGGAAAGACGTCCCCGGTCTCAATGCCTTGCGTTGACAGGTGATGGCTCAAAGCCAGCACTCCTCCGCCTGCACGGCCGTCCAGCAGAAAGAAGCCATGTTGGAAAAGGGTGACCCGCGCGGACAAAAGCAGGGGAATCGCCCACACGCGCGAGTGCACCTCCGTGTCTCCCTGCTGTCCGTCCAGGCTCGCGTGACGCAGGCCCACCTCCGCCTCCGCCGCCACGCGCCAGTGCCACACCGGCAGCGGCACGGACACGCCCAGCCCCAGCAGCGGCCCACCGTTGGCGCCGCTCGCGAACGCGGCGCCGCCCAGGAGGAACAGCGACGTCCGTGGCACCGGGCCCCGGACATCGTGCGCACGGCGAACGGAGGGGGCGTCCGGGATGATGATCATTCCCTCCGCGGGCCGTGCGGCGCCGGGCTTCACCGCGCCTTGAATCCGCACCGCGTCCTTGGCGGGAGTAGCTCTCCAGCGAACGGTGACGGATACGTCCGTCGCGTCCGCGCGCGGCTGTACCGCGTAGCGAGCGCGCTCCGGATCCACCGGCTTCACGGTGGCGCCCTCCGCTTCCACGGTCAGCTCCGAGGCGGAGATCCGCTCCTCGTCACCCGCGATGATCAGCCAGCCACCGCCCTCCGCGGGCAGCGGATCCGGCGTGAGCGCGGCGACGAGCGGACGCGCGGCGGGCACCTCCAGCGGCGCGCGGCGATCCGTGGTGAGCGTGCCCCGGGTCGCGAGCACGCGCGCCTCCGTCGCATCCGGCGGCACCTCCACGGGCACCTGTGCATTGCCGTGCCCGTCCGCCTTCACCGGGCCGAAGCGCGCGTCGCCCACCGCGACCACCACCTCCGCGCCCGGTGCCGTGGACACGTCCAGCGTGGTGCGTCCCAAGAGGGGCAGCCGCACGGTGGTGACCTCCGGCGCGTGGCCGTCCTCCACCCAGAACGCGAGCACCGCCCACAGCGGGTAGCGCACCGGCGGAGGCTTCCAGTGGAAGACGCGCTCGGCGCCGCCCTCCACCCGCGTCTGCTCCCAGGTGCCGGAGGAGGCCGCCGCGCGCACTGGGCCGGCGCCCTTCGGCACCCGCACCCGCACCTCCACGGTGACGTCCTCCCCGAGCATCACGCGCCCGGGCGTCGCCTCCACCTCCGGCGGTTCCGCCCGTGCGACGGCGGCCCCCAGCATCAGCAGGCAGACAGCGAGATGGAGCGGCGGACGCATACGGGAAACCCAGCCTCCCAGTTGACCGCCGCTCCGGCCTCCGGGTCAATCCCCGGAAGGCAGGGAAATCTCAGCAGCGGCCTCCGAATCAGGGGGCAGCTCGGCCTGGGGCTTGTCCGCCGGTCCGGTGTGCTTGTTCGTCGGCGGACTGAAGACAGGCCTGTCCGCCGGAACGCCGCCCCGGCCGTGCACCAGCGTCTTGGTGTCCGTGCGGAAGGTGAGGTCCACCTTGTCGCCGCGCACCGCCGTCACCAGGCCCACGCCGAACGTCGGGTGGTGGAGCACCTGATCGACCTTGTAGGTGTCCTTGGGGCTGTACTTGGGCGCGCTCGCGAGGTCCTTGCCCGCCAGCTGCTCGTCAAAGGAGATGACCACCTTCTCCGCGCGGGTCGAGCCGCCGGAGGATGCGGCGCGAGGGGCGCGGGTGGACGCCTTGGTGGGGCGGTCCGTGACGCCCGCGGTGCCCCGGAACGCGTGGTCCCCGCCGCAGGTGTTGCAGCGGACGCGCACGATCTTTGGACCGACCATCGCGAGGATGGTGTGCGCCAGGTTCATCTTGCAGCGGGTGCACTGGGCATCCACCTCGCCGCCGACCTTCTGAGTAGCCATGCTGTCGTGTCGCTCTGGCCCGGCAACTCCCCTGAAGGGCGCGCCGGGCGTGGAAGTAAAGAGGGCCGCGCAACATAACGGTCGACCCCAGGCGGAGGAAGCCCCATCGCATCCCACCCGCGCGTCGCGTGGGAGCCCCCCGGGCAACCAGCCGATGGAGGTGGGGGTGGGATGGGCCCGCGCTCAGTTCCCTTGTGCCGCCGTCCGGAGCACGTAGAGTCGCCCGCCTGAACGCATGACCACCGAGACCCCCAGCAAACCCAACCGGTTCACCGGCGCCTTCACCCAGTCGGTGGAGGGCCTCGGCAAGGGCATCATCGACGTCATCAGCAGCATTGGCGGCGTGGTCGCGCTGGGCCTGGACGTCTTCCGCTGGAGCGTGCGCCGCCCGTTCCGGCTGCACAACCTCTTCACCCAGCTGGACTTCGTGGGCGTGGGCTCCATCTTCATCGTGGGGCTCACCGGCACCTTCACCGGCATGGTGTTCGCCCTCCAGACGTCCACCGCGTTCGCCCTGTTCGACGCGGAGAGCCTCGTGGGCCCCACCGTGGCCCTCACGCTCACGCGTGAACTGGCCTCCGTGTTCGCCGCGCTGATGGTCACCATGCGCGCCGGCTCCGCCATGTGCACGGAGCTGGGCACCATGCGCGTCACCGAGCAGGTGGACGCGCTGGAGACCATGGCCGTCAACCCGGTGCAGTACCTGCTGGTGCCCCGGGTGCTCGCGGGCCTGTTCATGGTCCCCGCGCTCACCATGCTCTTCAACACCACGGGCATGAGCGGCGCCTACGTGGTCGCCGTCTTCGGCCTGGGCATCTCCCCCGGCACGTTCCTGTCACGCACCCAGCAGTGGATGGCGCCAGCGGACATCTACGAGGGCCTGCTCAAGGGCGCCATCTTCGGCCTCTCCGTGGCCCTCATCTGTTGCTACAAGGGCTACAACGCGTCCGGCGGCGCCAAGGGCGTGGGCCAGGCCACCACGGAGGCCATGGTGTCGAGCGCGCTGGCCATCTTCATCCTCGACTTCATCGTCGGCATGTTGATGCACTGATGGGCCCCCAGACTCCGCCCGGATCCGCGCGGGCCATGATCGACATCGTGGACCTGCACAAGACGTTCGCGGGGAACAAGGTCCTCACCGGCATCAACCTCACCGTGCCCGCGGGCAGCACCTGCGTCATCCTGGGCGGCTCTGGCTCCGGCAAGACGGTGTTGATGAAGCACATGATCGGCCTGCTCAAGCCGGACAGCGGCCAGGTCATCATCGACGGGCAGGACATCGTCCCCATGAGCGTGGAGGGGCTGCAGCAGGTGCGCCGCAGCTTCGGCATGGTGTTCCAGGCCGCCGCGCTCTTCGACTCCATGACGGTGTTCGAGAACGTCGCCTTCCCCCTGCGCCAGCACACGTCGCTGCCGGAGGACGCCATCCGCGAACAGGTGCGCAAGCGCCTGGACCTCATGGGCCTCAAGCGCGAGGTGGAGGGCCGCTTCCCCGCGGACCTGTCCGGCGGCATGCGCAAGCGCGTGGGCCTGGCGCGCGCCGTGGTGCTGGACCCCAAGGTCGTCCTCTACGACGAGCCCACCACCGGCCTGGATCCCATCACCACGGACTCCGTGGACGACATGATCCTCACCGCGCAGAAGGAGCTGGGCGTCACCAGCGTGGTCATCAGCCACGACATCGCGTCCGCCTTCAACGTGGCCAACCAGATCGCCTTCCTGTCCAAGGGCGTCATCGTGGAGCACGGTTCGCCGGAGCAGCTGCGGGCGTCCCAGCACCCGGCCGTCCAGGTCTTCCTCCAGACCTGGTTCGGCAAGAACTAGGACATGGGGGTAGGGAAACCGGTCCCCCAAGGATTCCAGCCCTTCATGAAAAGCTGGCACCCGGCATGCAAATCGTTAGAGTCGCGCGCGGCCGGTGGTAGCGCTCGGAGTCACATCAGGTGAAGAAGCTCGTCACGCCCTTCCGTGTTGGCCTGCTGGTCCTTGCCGCCGGTGGTTTCCTCATCACGTTCGTGTTGTTCGCCACGAAGGGCGGACTGAGCGACAGAGACTCCACCAAGGTGTGGGCCTACTTCCGGGATGCGTCCGGCCTGGCGGTCCGCGGCCGCGTGCAGATCGCCGGCATTCCCGTGGGCGAGATCAGCGACATCAGCCTGGAAGGCACCCGCGCGAAGGTCTGGCTGAAGATCCGCAAGGGCGTGGACCTGCGTCAGGACGCCGCGGTCACCAAGCGCTCGGAGTCGCTGCTGGGTGACTACCTGCTGGACCTGAACCCCGGCACGGAGCAGTCGCCCGAGCTGGAGAACGGCGGGCAGATCCGCCGCGTCATCGACACCCAGGGCGTGGAGGCCGTCTTCGAGTCCCTGTCGCAGATCACCTCCGACATCCAGCAGGTGACGGGCGCGCTGCGCGAGGTGCTGGGCGGCGAGAAGGGCGCGGGCAGCCTGGAGCGCATCGTGGAGAACCTGGTCCGCCTGTCGGACTCGGTGGACGCGACGGTGCGCCGCAACACGGACCGCCTGGACACCATCATGGCGAACGTGGAGGGCGTGTCCTCCGACGTGCGCGCCCTCACCCAGGGCAACGGCGCGGAGGTGACGCGCATCGTCACCAACGTGGAGCGCATCACCCAGGACGTCCGCGAGGTGCTGGGCACCGTCAAGAACATCGTGGGCAGCGGGGAAGGGGAGTTCAAGGAGAGCGTCTCCAGCCTCAAGCAGACGCTGGGCCGGTTGGACAACACCCTGGCCAACCTGGAGGACATCACCCGCAAGGTGAAGGACGGCGAGGGCGCCGCCGGGGCGCTGCTCACCGACGAGCAGCTGGGTCAGCGCCTCAGCGAGGCCGTCACGGACGTCAGCGAGTTCGCCACCCGCCTGAGCACCCTCCAGACGGAGGTGGGCCTGTTCAGCAGCTACCTGCTGTCCCAGGGCGCGTCGAAGAACGGCCTGACGCTGAAGCTCATCCCCAAGCCGGACAAGTACTACCTGCTGGAGATCATCGACGACCCGCGCGGCTCCGTCAGCACGCAGGTGGTGCAGACGAACCCGCCGTCGGAAGGGGACCCGGTCATCCAGACGCAGAAGGTGACCAAGGAGTCCTTCAAGGTCAGCCTCCAGTTCGCCAAGCGCTACTACTTCACCACCCTGCGCGTGGGCCTCATCGAATCCACGGGCGGTGTGGGCGCGGACCTGCACCTCTTCGACGACGTGCTGACCCTGAAGATGGACGCGTTCAACTTCACCGCGGACGAGCTGCGCTACCCGCGCCTGCGCGCCATGCTGAAGGCCCAGGCGTTCGACCACCTGTACGTCATGGCGGGCATGGACGACATCCTCAACGCCAGGCAGCGCGACGCGGCGACCCGGCGCCTGATCGCCGGCCGAGACTTCTTCTTCGGCGCGGGCTTCTTCTTCACCGACGACGACCTGAAGTCCCTCATCACCGCCACGGGCATCCCGACCTTCTAGACCGTTGTCCCCTTGACGTTACCGGGAAGGTGTCGTACCCGGCACGGGCACGGGGTTTCCCCTGGAATGCGCCGTGCCCTGACGCGATGCCGTACCCGCGCCGGGTCACCCCCAGGAAGAAGCCTTCATGTCTCTGCTCGTCGTCGGTTCAATCGCGCTGGACTCGCTGGAAACGCCCTTCGGCAAGAAGGAGGACGTGCTGGGTGGCTCGGCCACCTACTTCTCCACGTCCGCGTCCTTCTTCAGCCCCGTTCAGCTGGTGGCGGTGATTGGCGAGGACTTCCCGGAGGCGCACCTGCAGTTCCTGCGCGGGCGCGGAATCGACCTGGAGGGGCTCACCCGTGAGGCCGGCCGCACCTTCCGCTGGAAGGGCAAGTACGGCTGGGAGCTCAACGAGGCGCAGACGCTGGACACCCAGCTCAACGTCTTCGAGTCCTTCTCGCCCAACCTGCCGGCCGCCTACCGCGAGACGCCCTACGTCTTCCTGGGCAACATCCACCCGGAGCTCCAGTCGCGCGTGCTGGACCAGGTGAAGGCGCCCAAGCTGGTGGCCGCGGACACGATGAACTTCTGGATCCAGGGCAGCCGCCCCGCGCTGCTCAAGACGCTCCAGCGCGTGAACCTGCTCTTCATCAACGACGCGGAGGCGCGCCAGCTGTCCGGCGAGCACAACGTGGTGAAGGCCGCCCGCGCCATCCTGGCCATGGGCCCGTCCCGCGTGGTCATCAAGCGCGGCGAGCACGGCGCGCTCCTCTTCGACCAGGACCACATCTTCGCCTGCCCGGCGTTCCCCCTGTCGGAGGTGTTCGACCCCACCGGCGCGGGTGACACCTTCGCCGGCGGCTTCATGGGCACCCTGGCTAGCTCCGGCGCCGGCAAGGTGGATCAGCAGGTGCTGCGCAAGGCCATGGTCATGGGCAGCGTGATGGCGTCCTTCACCGTGGAGAAGTTCAGCCTGGAGCGCCTGCGCGAGGTGCAGCGCCCGGAGATCCACGCCCGCTTCGCCGAGTTCAAGAAGCTCACCCACTTCGACGACCTGGGCCCGCTGGGCGGGTAGGGGAGCATGGGCGAGAGGGCGGATGGCCCGGTGTGGAACTTGACGGGCCGCACCCACCCTTCCTAGGCTCGGGCGGACGCAGTGGATGAATAAATCCGGTGCGGACGTCCTTTTTCAGCGCCGACGTGGACGGGAAGGTGCCACGTCGGGAGGTCCCCGGGTTGAGCGACAATCGAAAGTACGCGCGGGTCGGCACCCACCTGCGCTGCTGGTGCGAGGGTGAGAACGTGACCCTGTATGCACGCATCGCCAACCTGAGCGAGGGCGGCCTCTTCTTGAGGACGAGCACCCCGCTGGCGGCGGGGACGCGGACGCAGGTGAGGCTCACCCAGCAGGCGACGGACACGCAGTTGCAGGCGCAGGCCACGGTCGTCTGGTTGCGGCAGGAAGTGCAGCCGGCCGGCCGCCCTCCGGGCATGGGCCTGAGATTCGAAGCGTTGGACGCGGACGCGCTGACGAGTCTGCGGCGCATCATCTCCCAGCAGCAAACCCACCCCTAGGGTTCCCATGCGCATCGCCGTCATCTCCGACATCCACTCCAACATCGAGGCCCTCACGGAGGTGCTGAGGGTGGCGGAGCACCAGAAGGTGGACCGCTTCGTGTCGCTGGGGGACATCGTCGGTTATGGGGCGTCCCCCAACCCGTGCTGTGACCTGGTGCGCTCGGTGGCGGAGATCACGCTGCTGGGCAACCACGACGCGGCGGTGGCGGGGCGGATGGACTACTCGTACTACTACGACGCCGCCCGGCACGCGCTCGACTGGAGCGCCAACGTCATCTCCGACGAGAACCTGGCCTGGCTGCGCAGCCTCCCGTACACGTACCGCATCGGCGAGGTGGGCTTCTGCCACGGTTCGCCCATCGACCCGAAGGCGTACGAGTACATCTTCGCGCTGGAGCAGGCGCGGGAGCTGACGCCGTACGTGGCGGAGCTTCCGGAAGTCACCTTCATCGGCCACAGCCACCTGTGCCGCGCGTTCGCCATTGGCAACGGCGAGGTGAACGACGTGGTCGCGCAGAAGTTCGTGCTGCGCAAGGGCTACAAGTACATCGTGTCCGTGGGGAGCGTGGGCCAGCCGCGCGACTACGACAACCGGGCCTGCTTCGTCATCTGCGACACGGACGCGCGCACGGTGGAGTACCTGCGCGTGGAGTACGACATCGAGACCTCCGCGCAGAAGATCTTCGACGCGGACCTGGCGCTCAACTTCGGCAAGCGGCTGTTCCTGGGCGTGTAGGTGCGCCTGCCCGCGCCCGTGCGGAAAAGGGGCGCGGCTGGACGGAAGGTGGCATAAACCGGGGCCGTGCGCCCCCAGGTCCCCCGTTCGAAGCGGCCCTTCATGGGCCTTGGCCTCGCAGTCTTCCTGTTCGCCGCCGGATGCAGCCGCTCGCCCGCGCCGCCCTCGCCTGAGTTCGAGCAGGCCAGCCGCCGGTGGACGGCGCTCTACGCCCAGAAGCTGGACGACGCGTACCTGGACCCCTCCATCGGGGAGATTGAAGCGCAGCTGCAGCGCGTGCCCGCGGACAGCGTGGACTCCCTCGCGTCCCAGTCCCTGCTCCAGCGCATCCAGGAGGGCCGCACGCGCATGCAGGCGGCCCAGGAGGAGCAGCGCCGCGCGGTGGCCAGCGCCAGCGCGCTGCCCACGATGGACCCCTCCTCGACGGACTTTCCGCGCCAGGCCGAGCCCGTGGCGGCGGAGCCGGTGGACGCCGGGCCGGCGGACGCCGGGGTGATTGCCGGGCCCCAGACGGGCACCCCGGCCTCCGAGCTGGTGGCCGGCTTCGAGGGCTGCTTTACCCGCGGCACGGCCGTGACCGTGGAGGGGCGGGGAATGCGGGACACCTGGCAGCTGAGCGACCGGGCGTCCTGCCAGCTGGGGTACCCCTCTCACCGGGACTCCGTGCTGGTGGTTGAAGACGGCCGTGTGCTGGCGCTGTTACCCAAGAGCGCCGTGCGAACCGTGCGCCGTTATGAGGACGGCGGCACGGTGCCCGTGGACGATGGCGGGCGTTGAACTTCTCTCTTTCAAGAGCTGACGACCTTCGATGAACGAACAGACCTTCATGAAGTTGATGCGCGTGCTCCCCAAGTCGGCGGTGTCCTCCGCGGTGGGCCTGGCCACGCGCCTGCCCGCGCCGGCGCCGGTGCACCACTGGGCCATGCGCACCTTCGCCAAGGCGTACAACGTGGACATGGAGGAGGCGGAGCACGCCTTCGAGAAGTACCCGACCTTCGCCCAGTTCTTCACCCGTGGCCTGAAGCCGGGCCTGCGCCCGGTGGATGAGGGCGAGAAGGTCGTCGTGTCCCCGGTGGACGGCCGGGTGTCCCAGGTGGGCTACGCGGACAACGGCCGCTGCCTGCAGGCCAAGGGCATCGAGTACACGGTGGACGAGCTGCTGGGTGACTCGCAGGCGGCGAAGCCCTTCCACGGCGGCGCCTGGACGACGGTGTACCTGTCCCCGCGCGACTACCACCGCATCCACTCGCCGCTGGGCGGCACCATCACCGGGTATGCGTACATCCCGGGTGAGTTCTGGCCGGTGAACCCCGCGTCGGTGAAGAACAAGCAGTCGCTGTTCTGCGTGAACGAGCGGCTCGTCACGTACCTGGACACCGTGGCCGGCAAGGTGGCGGTGGTGAAGGTGGGCGCCACCTGCGTGTCGCGCATCAAGGCGTCCTACGAGGACATCACCACGCACGTGGGCCAGCCCGGCAAGGTGCACAACTACGGCGCGGGCATCCCGGTGGAGAAGGGCGGCGAGCTGGGCCGCTTCGAGATGGGCTCCACCGTCATCCTCTGCTTCGAGCCCGGCCGTGTGCGCTGGGATGACAGCATGCAGCCGGAAGCGGTGGTGCGCATGGGCACGCGTATCGGAGTCATCACGTGAGCCAGAAGATCAACGGCGTGAAGGGGATGAACGACCTTCTGCCGGGCGAGATTGAAGTCTGGCAGTTCGTGGAGTCGACCGCGCGCACGCTGTTCGGCCGCTTCGGCTACGGCGAGGTGCGCACGCCGATGGTGGAGGACACGGCCCTCTTCGTGCGCAGCGTGGGCGAGGAGACGGACATCGTCGGCAAGGAGATGTACACCTTCGAGGACAAGGGCGGCCGCAGCCTGTCCCTGCGTCCGGAGGGCACCGCGCCCGCGGCGCGCGCGTACATCGAGCACTCGGTGAACAACCAGGAGCCGGTGTCGCGCTGGTTCTACATGGGGCCCATGTTCCGCTACGAGCGGATGAAGACGGGCCGCTACCGTCAGTTCTCCCAGATTGGCGCGGAGGCCTACGGCGCCAAGGAGCCCGCGCAGGACGCGGAGCTGATGGACGTGGTGGTGCAGTTCCTGGAGGCCCTGGGCCTCACGGACGTCACCCTGAACATCAACTCGCTGGGCGACGACAACTGCCGGCCCGCGTACCACGCCAAGCTGGTGGAGTACCTCAACGCGCACCGGGAAGAGCTGTGCGCGGACTGCCAGCAGCGGCTGGAGCGCAACCCGCTGCGCGTCCTGGACTGCAAGAACGAGAAGTGCCAGGCGGTGGCCGGGGCCGGGCCCAACGTGCTGGAGTTCCTCTGTGAGCCGTGCCGCACGCACTTCACGGACCTGCAGCGCAAGCTGGGCGCGCTGGGCATCCGCTACGTGGTGAACCACCGGCTGGTGCGCGGCCTGGACTACTACACGCGCACCGTCTTCGAGTTCATCGCCTCGCACCCCGCGCTGGGCACCGCCAGCACGGTGGGCGGCGGCGGGCGCTACGACAAGATGATGAAGGGCCTGGGCGGGCCGGACGTGCCCGCGGTGGGCTACGCCATGGGCCTGGACCGGCTGGTGCTGCTGCTGAAGGAGAGCGGCAAGACGTTCACCCAGCGGCCGGACCTGTTCATCGCCGTGGCGGACGAGGGCTCGCAGGACGAGGGCCTGAAGCTGGCCAGCCGCCTGCGCCGCGAAGGCCTCAAGGTGGACTTCGACACGCGCGGCGGCAGCCTCAAGAGCCAGATGAAGCGCGCGGACAAGTCCGGCGCCCGCTTCACGCTGGTGCTGGGCGAGCAGGAGCGCACCAGCGGCCAGGCGAAGCTCAAGCCCATGGCCGGGGGGGAGCCCGTTCCCGTGGCGCTCGACAGCGTCGCCGCCACCGTGCGCGCGCAGCCAGACGCCCCGGCTCCGGCCCCCGCGGCCTGATCCAACCGCCCCCTCCGGCATGACGCGCCAGGCCGGAGGGGAGGGGGCGGCCCGTCTTCCCAGAAAACCCGGGAGTAAAGGTGTTAAGCAGCGTAAGTCCTGGGAATCGCTGGGGGATTGAGGCCTCGGAGATTCGCGGACATTGAGAGGGTGGAGTAAGATTCCATCCGCAATGTCGAGCGCTCCCCAGCCCGTTTCCATGATCGATGGCCCACGTTGGATCCCTGTCGCCGGGGACAGCATGTGGCCGTCGTTGCGGGCGGGTGACGTGGCGGAGGTGGAGCCGCTGAGGGAGGCGCCGCGCCCGGGTGAGGTGGTGCTGGCGCGCTTCGAGTCCTCGCTGGTGCTGCACCGGGTGCGTTGGTGCGACGGCAGCCTCTGTGCGCTTCGTGGGGACAATGGCGCCATGGAAGATCCGCCGCTGCCTCTCGTCCGTATCCTCGGGCGGGCGCGGCGTGTGCGCCGGGGCGGCACGCTGCTGGAGATGGACCGTTGGGACGTGGGGCCCCAGCGGCTGGGCCGCTGGCGCGCGACGCTGAAGCGCCAGGTGGCCGCGTGGCTGGGAAGGACGGGCCGCGCATGAGCTTTCAGGAAGGCAGCGTTCCCCGGAAGCGTTTGGGGACCTCGGGGGAGGGCTTCGGCGCGGACTTCCTGGTGCTGGACGCGGAGGGGCGCACGCTGCGCGGGCTCAACCCGACGGCGGCGCGCATCTGGGCGCTGTGCGACGGAAAGCGCACGGCCCGGGCGGTGGCGGAGCAGGTGGCTTCCGAGTTTTCGACCGACGTCGGTCCGGTGCTGACCGACACGCTGGGCTTCCTGGGGGAGCTTCAGCGGCGAGGTCTGTTGGACGAAGTGCGCGCGCCGGCCGGTGCCGCGCCTCTGGAGGAGACATGATGCGGGCGCTCGTGGCCGTGCTGGCGGGGGCGATGGTGCTGTCGGCGTGCTCGGAAGGGGTGTCCCCCCTGCCGCCGCCGTCGGCCGTGAAACCGGGGCAGGGCAGCGGCTCCGTCACCCCCGTGGATCCAACGGACGTGCTGGCCGGTGGCGGGAGCGTGGCCCGGCCGCCGCCTCCAGGCCCCACGGACGAAGAGCCGCCTCCGGAAGAGCCGCCTCCTGACGAAGTCGTGGAGGAGGAGCCGCCTCCGGTGCCGCTGCCGCCCCCGACCGGGAGCGCGGAGGTGGTGGGCGCGGGCTCGGAGCCCACGGCCCTGTCCCAGGTGCAGCAGGTGGACGTGGACTTCGTGGTGAGCGGCGTGCGGAACAAGGGCCTGGTGGACGTGGAGTTCATCGCGCCGGGCGGACGTCCGTACGAGAAGCGCAGCGCGACGGTGGAGGCACCGCCGGACGAGACGCGCACGCTGCGCTATTCGCTGCCGGTGGCGGGCACGCCGGTGTCCATGACGCGCATGACGGGCACCTGGCAGGTGCGCTTCTTCCTGGATGGGGCGCAGCTTGCCGCCACGTCCTTCACCCTGGAGCCGTGACGTGAGGCACGCCATGAACGTCCGCATCCTCGCGCTCGTCGCCGTGCTGTTGCCCGCGGTGGGCTTCTCCCAGACCTGGACCGTGCGCCCCGTCCCTTCCGCCGGAGAGACCGTCGCGCGCGTGGTGATGGAAGACGCGTCCGACCTCGTCTTGGAGGTGACGAACACGACCACGGCCACGAGCGACGCCCGTGTGTCGGAGGTGTCCTTCGTCCTTCCGACGGGCTACCAGATCCTGGGGGGCCTGCCCGCGGAGGAGAACCCGAACTGGAAGGTCGAGTACATCGACGCCAACGAGCGGCGCATCACCTTCCAGTCCACGTGGGGCTGCGTGGACGAGGGGCGCGGCCTGGCTCGGAATGAGACCGCACGCTTCGTGCTGAGCGTGGTGGGCCCGTCGAACCGCACCACCGACAACACCACCGAGCGCCTGGCGGCGGGCACGTACGCCCGCGACCAGTGCGACGGCACGAGCTACACGTTCAACGTCAACAACATGACCGCATGGACTCGCGGCATCCTGGCCGCGAACGTGACGCTGGTGCCGCGCGTGCTGGCGGTCAACGGCTCCACCGTGGCGCGCGTGGTGGTGGAGAACCGCGGCACCGGCGCCGCGACCGTGAGCGTGGACAACCCCACCTCCACGAGCAGCGTGCCCCTCACCACCGTGAACAAGGACGGTGGCAGGTCCGTGGCGGTGCGGTCCGCGGGCGTCTTCGCGGTCAATCTGAGGCCTACCGCCGCCGGCGCCGTGGCCGCGCGCGTCCGGGCGCGCACGAGCAACTCGAACGCGCCGCTGGTGGACTCGCCCCTGGCGAACGTGGGCAACCTGGTCGCGGCGGCGGACATGGACGTCGTGGACGCGTTCGCTGGTGATCAGGTGACGCTGCGCCTGATTGTGTTCAACACGTCCACGACGAACGCGTACACGCAGGTGCGCCCGCGCGCGCCGGTGCCGCTGGGCAACGCGACGGCGTCGCTCGTGTCCGGTCCGTCGCCGGAGAGCGTGGCGCAGCTGGCGCCGGGGGCTTCCGCGCAGTTCACGTGGCGCTATCAGGTGTCGGGTGCGCCCGGCGCCAGCTACCAGTTCCAGGCGCAGGTGGACGGGACGCTCAACGGTTCGGCGGTGGCGGGGGACCTGGTCACGGCTCGCAAGGGCCGCATCGTGGAGCACCGCGTGCGGCTGAGCCATGAGACGGTGTCCACGGCGGCCACGTCCCTGACGGTGGGCTACACGGTACAGAACCGGGGCACGCTGCCCATCTACGAGGTGAAGCTGTTCAAGCCCGCGGTGAACTACTTCTCCGTGGCCGCGTCGGGGCCGCAGGCGTTCGGGGACTGGAACGTCTACACGGACACGACCAGCTACCTCTGGGAGTCGGAGTCCGGCATCCCGGTGGGCGGCGAGGCCACCTTCCGCATCACCTATTCGGGCTTCACCGCCGTCCTCGCGGACACGGCGTTCCGCCACCGGTTGGAGCTGAACCAGGGCTGGAACGATCCGCGCATCCGCGTGGAGGCGACGATGACGCTGCTCGCGGTCACCGCGGCACCGGACGTGGATCGCCTCACGGGCGTGGCCCGCGACGGCAGCGTGACGCTCACCTGGGACAACCCCTTCAACCACGGTGGCACGCTGGTGCTGCGCGCCCAGGGGACGAATCCGCCCAACACCGCGCCGACCAGCGGCGTGCGCTACGCGGTGGGTGACGTGCTGGGCAACGCGACGGTGGCCTACGAGGACGAGTTCAGCTCCGCGTCGTCCATGACGGACACGGCGGTGACGAACGGCACGACGTACACCTACCGCGTGTTCAACGCGGATGATCAGCTGCGCTACGGGCCGGGCAACCAGCCCACCTCGCAGGGGCTGCTGGCCACGCCCCGGGCGCGCGTGGCGGGCAACCCGCTGTGGTGCTACTCGGTGGGATTGGACACGACGCTGCAGCCCGTGACGGAGCTGGGCGTGGGCATCTTCAGCTCCTTCAACGATTCGGTGGTGGCCACGCTCACCCACACCGTGAACCCGTCCGAGGACGGCGCGGAGCGCTTCCGGCCGGTGAAGATGGCGGGCAAGATCGCCACTCGCTTCCCGGTGGTGCCGCTGCTGGGCCGGCCCGGGCAGCAGTGGATCGTCGTGGGAGATCAGACCGGCGTGCCGGCGGTCCTCAACGCGGCCACGGGCGAGTTCCTCTGGAGGAACACCACGCTGGGCCTGGGGAACATCAGCTCGTTCCCGGTGACGCAGCTGCTCGACTACGCGAACCCGGAGTACCGGACGACGTACTCGAACGTGGACCTGGCGATCTTCGCCACGCGCAACACGTCCGCGCTGAACCAGGTGGTCGCGCTGAACGCGGCCACGGGCGCGCTCATCTGGCGCTACCGGCCCGGGGACCTGGGCATGGTGAGCGGCGGCATGCTGATGGACTACACGACGAACCGGCTCTACGTCCCGACCCGGTCGGGCACGAGCGCGGCCACGCTGCGCGTGCTCAACAGCCTCACGGGCGCGGAGGTGGCGCGGCTCGAACTGGGCGACCTGGAGTTCGGCGTGGTCCGCAATGCGACGAGCAACCAGATCCTGGTCACCGCCAATGACGGCCGGGTGCACGGCGTGACTCCATCCACCTTCGCGCTTGCGTGGACCGTCCAGGTGGACAGCGCCTCGCAGCGGACGTTCTCCCACTTCGCGCGGCCCCAGGGGCGCGGCTTCGTGGTGAGCCGGACGAACAACACGGTGGAGCGCTATGAGATGGACGCGACCAACGTGCCGAAGCTGCTGTGGACGACGCCTGTCGAGAACCCGTCCGGCTCCTTCACCCTCAACCAGAACGGGGTGGCGCGCCTCTACGTCGGCAGCACGGACGGAAAGGTCCACCAACTGGAGCTGGAGGGTGGGGCGGACACCGGGCAGGTGACCGTGGGGCCGGCGCAGGCCATCGGCGTGCCGACCATCGACCACACCGTAAGCCGGTTGCATGTCGGCACCACGGATGGTCGAATCTGTGCCTTCCCGGTGCCCTTCTAGGTGGGCCATCACGTGAGCCAACGACCTTCACAGCCTCCCGCGGGTCCCTCCGTGCCGAAGCCGCCGGCCGCGCCCGCCGTGTACGTGGCTCCCGCCATCCTGTGGGAGCAGCCCTTCGTCGCGCTGGCGCAGCTGTCCATGTGCACCATCCCCGGCGAATCGGAGTGCATGCCGTGAACAGCGGGGACCCCCTGACGGGTCCCCGTGACGGCGCGCTCCGGATCACCCTGGCCGGGTGGACCGTGGCGCTCGACGTGGAGGATGACGCGCTCGCCGGTCCGCTCCGGCGCGTGTTCGGCGCGTTCCTCGCTCCGGATGCCGTGGCTCCCGATGCCCGGCTGGTGATGCGGAACCCGCCCAGTCCGATTGCTCCCCCCACCGTGCAGGGGCTGCCCCGGCTGGAGCCGGGTGCCTCGGGCACGCTGCGTGTGGAGGGCGCCGGGTACTCCGCGGTGCTCTCCCCGGACCGGTGCCACGCGGACGTCATTGGAGCCGGGCGGTACCCGGTGGAGAACGTCATCAAGGTGATGCTCGCGTCCTCGCTGGCGAAGCGTGGCGGGCTGCTCATCCACGGCGTGGGGCTGGTGCACGAGGGCCGGGCCGCGCTGTTCGTGGGGCACTCCGGCGCGGGCAAGAGCACCCTCGGCGGGCTGTGGCTTGAGGCGGGCGGGACGGTGCTCGCGGATGAGCTGGTCGCGGTGTGGCCCGTGGAGGGGGGTGGG
>NZ_RAWR01000124.1:0-30519 GCF_003986945.1 Corallococcus sp. AB018
CCCCCGGACGACGCGGAGTCCGAGGCCCGCCGCGCCGAGCGCCAGGCCCGCTTCGCTCGCCACCCGTACATGGCGCGCAGCCACAAGCTCACGGAGCTCATCGCCCGGGGCAGGGCGGCCACCGCGCGCGGGGACTTCGAGCGGGCCTACCAGGACTTCAACCACGTGCTGGGCCTGGACCCGAAGAACCGCGAGGTCGCGCAGCTGCTGGTGGAGGCGCGCCGCAAGCACGACCTGACGCGCGCGCAGGCGGAGGTGGAGCGTGGCCAGGAACTGGAGATGCGCGGCGACTTCGCCGGGGCGCAGGCGGCCTACCGGCTGGCCGTGTCGCTCAACGGAGACAACCCGGAGGCGGCCTTCCAGGCGGCGCGCGTGGGCCGGGAGCTGGCGCAGGATGCGCAAGAGGTGATGAAGCTCGCGCAGCGCGCGGTGGAGCTGAAGCCGGGGCGCGCGGACTACCAGCTGCTGCTGGCCCACGTGCTCCTGGTGGCGGGGCAGAAGAAGCAGGCCAAGCACCACTTCGAGGAGGTCGTGCGCCTGGACCCCGACAACGCCGACGCTCGCGCCGCCCTCAAGAAGCTGCGCTGGACGTTCACGTGATGAGGTGCATGCGTCCCCATGGCTGCTGAGCCCGAACCGCTGATTGGCATCGACCTGGGGACGACGAACAGCCTCGTCGCCACGGTGCAGGACGGTCAGCCCATCATCATCAAGAACCGCACCGGCCAGCCCCTCACGCCGTCCGTGGTGGCGGTGTCGAAGAACGGCAAGCGCCTGGTGGGTGGCATCGCCAAGCGCCAGGCCATCACCAACCCGCAGGAGACGGTGTCCGCGGCCAAGCGCCTCATCGGCCGCAAGTACTCCTCGCACCCGGTGCAGGACGCGCTGCGCGCGCTCACGTACCAGGTGGTGTGCGGCGCGCACGACGATGTGCGCATCCGGCTGGCGGGCCGCGACCTCGCCGTGCCGGAGGTCAGCGCCATGATCCTGGCGGAGCTGAAGGCGGACGCGGAGGCGCACTTCGGCCGGCCCGTCACCCAGGCCGTCATCACCGTGCCGGCCTACTTCAACGACGGCCAGCGCCAGGCCACCAAGGACGCGGGCCGCATCGCGGGGCTGGACGTCCTGCGCATCATCAACGAGCCCACCGCGGCGGCGCTGGCCTACGGCTTCGGCCGCACGGTGAACGGGAAGATCGCCGTGCTGGACGTGGGCGGCGGCACCTTCGACGTGTCGGTGCTGGAGATCAACAACGGCATCTTCGACGTGGTGGCCACCGGCGGTGACACCTTCCTCGGCGGCGAGGACTGGGACCACCGCATCATCGAGTGGATGGTGTTCGGCTTCGCCAAGGAACACGGCATCGACCTGCGCAAGGACCGCATGGCGCTGCAGCGGCTGAAGGACGCCGCGGAGAAGGCGAAGGTGGAGCTGTCGTCGGTGAAGGAGGCGCAGGTGCACCTGCCCTTCATCTGCACGCCGCCGGGCGGAGGCGCCGCGCTGCACCTCCAGTCCACGCTCACCCGCGAGAAGCTGGAGGAACTCACGGCGGACCTGGGCGAGCGCCTGGTGGGCATCACGTCGGAAGTCCTGGGCGAGGCGAAGGTGCGCCCCTCGGACCTGAAGGAGGTCATCCTCGTGGGGGGCATGTCGCGCATGCCCCGCATCGTGGAGCAGGTGCGCCAGTACTTCCGCCGCGAGCCCTGCAAGGGCGTGCACGCGGAGGAGGTCGTGGCCCTGGGCGCCGCCATCCAGGCGTACGCGCTGGTGGGCCAGCAGAGCGAATTGCTGCTGCTGGACGTCACGCCGCAGAGCATGGGCGTGGCCATCGCCGGCGGCTACGTGCGGCGGCTGATTCCTCGCAACACCACCGTGCCCACGTCCGCCACGGAGGTGTTCGCCACCTCCAAGGACTTCCAGCGCACGGTGAAGATCATGGTGCTCCAGGGCGAGCACGAGCTCGCGCACCACAACGAGCTGTTGGGCGAGTTCCTCCTCACCGGCCTGCGCGAGGCGCCGCGCGGACAGGTGGAGATTGAGGTGACGTTCGACATCAACGCGGAGGGCATCGTGTCCGTGTCCGCGCGCGACCGCGACACGGGCCTGCGCCAGTCCATCACCGTCACCGCCTCCAGCGGCCTGACGGAGGACGAGCTGCGCCGCATCATGGACGAGCAGCGCGACTGGCTGGTGGCGGCGCGCAACACCGAGGAGCTGAAGGCCAAGCGCGTGGAGCTGGAGATCCTGGCTCGCGACCTGGTGGACGCGCTCTCCCGCGTGCGGCTCATGCCCGGGGCCGGAGGCCTGTCGCCGGACGTCATCGCCCGCGCGGAGGCCGCCCTGGATTCCGCGCGGCAGGCGCGCGGCGTGGAAGACGTGGGCGCGCTCACCCGGGCCTGCGAGGCCCTGGCCCAGAGCCTGCCGCTGTTGCGCTCGGCCGGCCCGCGCGGAACGCCGGGGAGGTAGGCGATGAACGCGCTCCGCGCCAAGGCGCTGGTCGAAGCCGGGTTGCTGCTGCGACTGAGTGGCGACATGGCCGGCGCGGAGAAGCTGTTCACCCGGGCCCTGGAGCTGGACCCGGGCAACGCGCGCGCGCGCCGGCTGCTGGGGCGGGACGGCCCGGTGGAGGCCGGCGGGGACACCGGCTGGAACCTGACGGGCCCGGATCAGGAGGCGGACTGGGGCGTCTGGGCCGGTCCCTCCGAGCCCGGCCCTGTGCAAGCCCCCTTGCGTGAATCCGTGAGCCTGCCCGAGGGCACGGGCGTGCGCGGCGACGCGTTGGACCTCATCGCGGAGGCGCACCGCACGCAGGAGTTCGGGCTGCCGGACACCTTCACTCCGGCGGGCGGGCTGCCGGAGGGCTCGGAGGTGGAGAGCCTGCTGCGGGGCGCGGAGGACCTGCTGGCGCTGGATGACCACTCCGGCGCGGTGGAGCTCCTGCGCCGGGCCCAGTTCCTGGCGCCGGAGAACCCGCGCGTGGAGGCGCTGCGCGACCGCAGCGAGCGCATCCTGGTGGCCATGCTGGAGGCGCGGCTGGGAGATTTGCACCGCATGCCGCGCGTGCGGTTGCAGCCGGACGACATCATCTGGCTCAACCTGGACCACCGCGCGGGCTTCGTGCTGGCGCAGATTGACGGCGCGGTGAGCTTCGACGACCTCTTCGCGCTGTCCGGCATGTCGCGCCTGGACACCGCGCGCATCCTCGCGCAGCTGCTCGACGAGGGCATCATCGCCCCCGGCGAGTAGGCGCACGGGGCATCCGCGTCACCCGGGGCGGATGACGGCCGTCCACACGCCGCGCACCACGGGCTCGCCCTTCGCGTTGCGCGTCTCCGTGGTGACGACGAGGAAGTCCATCCCGGCCTTGCGGTACAGCTCCGTGATTTCGCCCGTGGTGGTGAGCACGTCCCCCGGGCGCATCACGCCCAGGAACTCCAGCTCCTGCTCCCCGTGCACCAGCCGCACGCGGTCCACGCCGAGCTCCGGGTCCGCGATGGCGGCGCTGAAGGGGCGGATGGCGAACACCACCGCGAAGCTGGGGAAGGCGATGACGTCGCCGTACGGGCCCGCCTGGGCCGCCTCCTGCGAGTAGAGCAGGGGACTCACCTGCGCCGGGGGCTCGCCGAAGGTGCCCGCGGAGGGCACGGAGCCTCCGAGGATGAGGGAGAACTCGCGCAGCTTCTCCCGGCCAATCTCATAGGTGAAGGGGCCGTACGCACGGCCGACGAACTTGGGGTCCAGGGCCATGGCTATCCGAGCGAGGTTTCGACGACGGCGCCCCGGAGGACGGGCTCGCCGCGCTGGTTGGTGGCGGTGACTTCCGTGGTGAGCCGGCCGTCCGCGACGGCGGTGACGCGGCCCTGGAAGGTGACGGTGTCCTCTGGCAGCACCGGCCGGGAGAAGCGCACCCTCACCCGGCGCACCAGCCCCGGGTCTCCCACGAAGACGGCCACCGCCTCCACTGCCCAGCCCAGCGTGCAGAGCCCCTGGAGGATGACGCCGTTGAAGCCGGCCTGCCTGCCCACCTCCGGGTCGATGTGGATGGGGTTGTAGTCCCCGGAAGCGCCCGCGTAATACACCGGCCGCAGCCGGTCGCACTGGCGGACGTGCGTGAAGGTGTCTCCCACCTGGAACGTGCGTGCCATGAGGCGCGCGAGCCTACCGCATCCCTTTGTCCGTGGATGCCCACGGGAAATGAAGAAGGGGCGGCCCCCACTCGCGTGAGGACCGCCCCTCGTCACTTCAGGGCTTCAGGATGAAGCGCCGGCTTACGCCTTGCGACGGCGAGCGAACGCCATCGCCGCGAACAGCGCCATCAGCGGCGCCATGCCGCCAGCGGAGCCGCCCGTGGAGGAGCAGCCGCCGCCGTCGTCGTCGGCCTTCGGCACGGAGACCTTGATCTCGGCGGTGCTGGTGGCACCGGCCGCGTCCTTCACCGTCACGGTGAAGGCGTAGTTCTCCAGCGTCTTCTTCGCCGGCGGGGTGAAGCTGGCCTCGGCGGCGTTGGCGCCGGTCAGCGTCACGGACGGGCCACCCGTCTGGGCCCAGGTGTAGGTCAGCGTCTCGTTGTCCGGATCCGTCGACGTCGCGGCGTCGATCTTCACCAGCTCACCGCCACGCACGCCCGAGATGACCCGGACCTTGGCGACCGGCGCCTGGTTCACCTGCTTCACGTTGACCGTGTAGACGAACGGGCCAGAGGTGGCGCCGTCGGAGTCCGTCACGGTGAGGCTGAAGGCCAGGGCCGTATCGACCTGGACCTGCGGCGCGGTGAACTTCACGTTCGCCGCGGTCGTGCTGTCGAGAGTCACCGGCTGGCCACCGACCTGGGCCCAGGTGTAGGTCAGCACGTCACCGTCCGGATCCGTGATGCCGGAAGCGTCCAGCTCCACGTTGCTGCCCTCATCCGCGTCGACGGCGGAAGGAGCCTGGCCCACCGGGTGGCGGTTGGCCTTGCGCACCGTCACGTTGACCAGGTCGGACCCGGACTGGCCGCCGGAGGTCGCCGTGAGCTTGAAGGTGAGCTCGGTGGGGGCGCTGACGTCCGGCGCCGTGAAGCTCGCCGTCGCCGTGTCCGCACCCGTCAGCGTCACGTTGGTGCCGCCCGTCTGCTCCCACAGGTAGGTGACCGCCGTGCCGTCCGCATCCGTGCCGGAGCCGGTCAGCGTCACCGTGGCGCGAGCATCCGCCTCGAAGTCCGCGCCGGCGTTGGCCACCGGAGCGCGGTCCACGTTCTTCACCGTCACGGCGACGGCCTTGCTGGACTTCGCACCGCTGCTGTCCGTCACGGTGACCGTGAAGTTCAGCTGCGTGTCCGCCGTCACTTCCGGAGCCAGGAACGTGGCCTTCGCCCGGGTGGCGTTGGTGATCGTCACCGCGGGGGTGGTGCCACCCGTCCGGGCCCAGGAGTACGTCAGCGTGTTCGCGTGGATCACGTCCGCGTCCGTGGAGCCCGAGGCGTCCAGCGTCACCGGCGTGGTGTCACGCTCGTCCACCGTCGCCGGCGCGGAGGCCGCGGCCACCGGGGGCTGGTTCACGTTGTTGATCTGGATGTCCACCGTCTTCGGGGCGCTCGCCTTGCCAGACGCGTCGGTGACGACGAGCTGGAAGGTGAGGGTGTCCGTGTAGTCCACGTCCGCCACGAAGTTCGGCGTCGCGGTGTCCGCGCCGTTCAGGGAGACAGGCGTGGCACCACCGGTCTGCGTCCAGCTGTAGGTGAGTGCTTCACCCGCGGCGGCGTCCGGGTCGAAGCTGCCCGTGCCGTTCAGGGTGATGGTGGCGCGGTTGAGGACGCCGCTGACGAGCGTGCCCTCGGCGACCGCCGCCGTGCCCACGCGAGACGGACCCGCGTTGGCCACCGGAGGCACGTTGCACGTGCCCGTGGAGGCCGGCTGCTCCGCCTGGCCCGAGAACACCGCCGTGGCGCCCTCGAACTTCACGTTGTCCACGTCCAGGCCGTAACCACCCACGGCCACGTCACCGCCGATGCGGAAGCGGAAGCGGACGTTCTTGAGGCCCAGGTCGGGGAAGAAGGTCCCGAAGTTGATGCTCACAGGCGAGAAGTCCGGGAAGTCCGGGCTCACCTGCGCCAGCGCGGGGAGCCCCTCGAGGGGGTTGCCGCCGCCCGTGGCGATGTAGTCCACGTAGCCCACCTCCGCGTTCACCACCGGGTACAGGTCCCAGGGGTCGATCCAGTCGATGCCGTCGACCGTGAACTCGAGCACCGCGCCGTCGTAGGAGGCGTTGGAGTCGAACTCGAAGGAGTGGCGGTAGTCGTAGCTCATCACGAAGTCAGCCGCGTCATCCACCGTCAGCCAGGGGCTGGTGATGGTGGTCTCCGCGATCGTCCCCGGATCCCTGCCATTCGCGAACCGGTTTTCCGGCGTGCCGGACAGCGTCCAGTCACCGGAGGGCGACACGTTCTGCGACACCGTCCACCCGGCCAGGCCGGACTCGAACGTCTCCGTGTCGCTGGTGGTGGGAACGTTGTCGTAGTTGACGCGCGGATCGAACGTCGCCGTCTTCGCCCCCGCCGGGATCTCCGTGGAGTCGAAGGCGACCTTGATGCCGGCGCGCGCGGGCGAGCCGGACACCGCGGTGACGTTGACGGGCACGGTGATGGTGGCGGAAGCGCCGCGCGACAGGGCGGGGATGTTGATCGCGCCGCCGCTCGGGAACTCCAGCGTCGCCGTGGTGCTGGTGCTGCTGACGGTGCCGGCGAAGGCGCTCAGCCCGTTGCCGCCCACGTTGCGCACGGTGATCTTCAGCTCACCCTGCTCGCCGATGTCCAGGATGCCGTCCTGGTCGCAGCCGGACACGCTGTCGGTCAGCGTGATGCCGGTGACCTCCAGGTTGCCGCCCGTGGCGAAGCTCTCCGTCACGCTGATGTGGTCGAACGCGTCGCGGTCCGGCGACTTGGCGCCGAAGCCGAGGCCGCGCTTGGCGAAGGCCGCCACGAAGCGCTGGTAGTCCGCCGGGTCGCTCGCGAGCGCGACGGCCAGCACCGCGTCACGCGCTTCCGTGAAGGTCGGCGCGTTCGGCGTCGCCTTGTAGGAAGCCACGAGGTACTGCTTCATGCGGTTCTGCGCTTCCGCGAACGGGTGCGCGTTCAGCAGGCTCGCGTAGCACTCCCACAGCGCGGTGGCCCACACCTCACCGCTGTTGTGGACCTCGCTGTTGCTGTCCGTGCGCGTGCCCGCGTCCGTGGGCAGGGGGGTGAAGTTGGCGATGTGCTTGAACGTGTAGCCGTTCTTGCTCATGTCCGTCGAGTAGGGCAGGCGACGGATGCCGAAGTAGTAGCCCTGGTTCTTGCCACCGCTGGTGACGTAGCCGGCGGTGCTGTAGACGCCCTGCCAGTTGCCGTTGCCCGCCTTGGTCCGGTCGGACTCGCGAACCTGCATCAGCATGGCGTGGAAGTCGCCCCAGCCCTCGCCCATCGAGCGGCCCTGGTTGTTGCTCAGGCCCGCGGCGTTACCGATGAGGCGGTTGCTGATGTAGTGACCCCACTCGTGCGCGATGATGCCGTTGTCGAGCGTACCGTCGCGGTCCTGGTTCGGCTCGCGCAGGAACGTCACGGTGATGGGCTCGGTCGCCGCCCTCCACGCATTGCCCGCCTCCTGGGTGATCATCAGGGACGGCGTCTTGACCTTGGCGTCATCAATGCCGTTGCCGCCCATGGAGATGGGGCTGCCGGGCGAGTTGTTCGTGATGATCGTGGCGATGGCGCCCGCGTTCTGCGCGTTGAGCGACTTGATGACGAAGTTGCACACTCCGCGGTCGATGAGCGCGACCTTCCCGGTGAAGTAGCCGGCTTCGAACGGCGTGCAGCCCAGGGGGTTTGCCTCGGGGGCCGCCTTGATCTCGCCCGGCATGTCGTAGGCCTGCGTGCCGTAGCTCGCGGAGGAGGCCTCGTAGACGCCGGCGAGGGACGCGGGCGCCGTGACGGACAGCACCGGCGTGCCGTTGAACACGTACATCTGCATGCGCGGCGACGCACCGTCCGCCGGCGTGCTCATGTTCGCGTTGTCGCGACCGCCGTAGTCCTGCGCCTGGGCCTGGATGGGGTCGTTCTCCACGCCGCCACGGCCGAAGTTGAACGACTGGGCGTTGCCCGCGACTTCGTCGAAGCCGGAGTCGTAGAACCAGTCGTGCAGGAAGTTGTTCACGTAGAACAGGTTCACCACCGAGGCCTTGGTCTGCTCGGTGCTGATGCCCGGGGCCTTGGTCGTGTCGTAGACGTACGAGAAGGTGTTGTCGCTCGTCGTCTCCGCGCGGGTGTCCCGGGTGCCGGGCTGGAAGCCGTCCGGCGCGACCAGGTCCGCGTACGCGTCCACGTTGTTACCCGTGGTCTGCGTGGCGTTGGCCGGCAGCCAGGGGTCGTTCCTGCTGTAGGGGCTGTTGGCCAGGGTGATGTCGTGCGCCGGGCGGTTCAGCGGGGCCTGGTAGCCGTCCTGGGTGCCCGTGGGGTGCGGGGTCGCGTCGTTGCCCTGGGGACCGTCCTCCGGGATGAACGGGGACGCCTGGTCCGCCCAGACCTTGTACGTGAAGGCCGTGCCCGCGTCCGCGGTCAGGTCGTTGCGGAAGAGGACCTTGCCGGTGGCCGCGGAGACCACGTAGCCGAAGTACTGGCTGGAGCGCGCGGCCTTGGGGCCGGCGTTCACTTCCACGTACCAGGCCGGCTCCAGGTTGCCGGCCAGCATGAAGTACACCTGCCGGGCGCGGGCCGGGGTGGCCAGGTCCTGCGGCAGCGCGGACTTCGTGGCGGGGGCCAGCTCGAAGAAGGTGTAGTCACCCTTCGTGCCCGCGTTGATGAACGAGGTGGCCTGCGTGCCGGAGCCCGTCAGGTCCTTGAACGCGCCGGACACCGCGTCCGCGGCGCCCAGGTTGAAGCCGGCGCGCGCCTTGGTGCGCGCGGAGAGCGCCAGCTCGGACGGGGCCAGGTAGCCGCTCACGGCCACCAGGCGCAGGTCCTGGCCCATGACGACCTTGATCTCGTTGCGGAAGACGGGGATGCCACCCACCGACTGGGTGAAGGTCGCGATGATGGCGCCCTTGCCGGTGTTGTGCATCGAGCGCAGGTTGGCGCCCGCGACGTCGTCACGCGTCAGGCGGTAGCTGTCCGCCACGGACTGCAGGTGCGCGCGCGCCGCGCTCTCCGCCGTCATGCCGGCGCGGATGACGGACTTGGACTGCGCACCCTCCTGCGTCGCCCAGGCGAACGTAGGCACGCCGAGCCGCTGCTCGGTCTGCTCGATGCGAAGCCCGCGGGACACCGCCGTGTTCGAATCCACGGCGAGAGAGCGGGAGTCCCGCTGCTCCAGGAACGCGTCGAAGTTCGACCGCTCCTTGGCCCACGCACTGGTACCCGCGATGGGCACCAGCAGCAGGCTGGTCAACAGCTTTTCCCTGAGACGCATGCGCCTTCCTTCTTGGGGGTAATGAACTGCCGGACGAGGGGACTGCGAGTGACGACGACTGCGACAGGAGAAGTCCGCCGGGGGAGGCGGACCGCTCCTTACGGATGGTGGACCCTGGGTGGACAACAGCCCGATAGGAAACGCAGCCCAACGCCACAGGTCGCATTGGCGACGTGAGCGGGGAACTCAGCGTGGAAAGGCGGCACGCGCGAGGCGAGCAGGGCGGGTGCGAAGCGCTGCGACAAGCTGGACAGCCGGGGCGCCATACCCGAACCCGGGGCGGCCCATCCGAATCGACTGTCTACGGTCACCGGCAAGCGCTGCTCTCCAACCCACTCTTCTGGCCGCGGTTGTCTTCACCGCGCCAGATTCAGTGGGAGCGCATGCTAACCAGGACACTGTTTCGTTGCATAGAGGGGGGGCCCCTCAATTTTGCGTTAGCAACCCAGTAACAATTGGCAGTCTGGAATAAGCCGTAGCGGCCAGGCGGGCGCGAGCGTGTGACACGTGGCGCGCCGCACCTTGCCTGCGGGCCCGAACCCTGTTCAGCGGCGCGAGCGCGGTGCCGGCGCGCCTTCATCCGAAGAGGGCAGTGGACCGTGGTCCAGTGGATCCTCGACCTCCGCGCCCTCCTTGCGCTGCTTGTACTGTTCCCGCACGTAGGCGACGAGCTGATCCAGGTACGACGACAGCGGCGGACACCGCACGCCGGTGCCGTCGAGCAGCTCCAGCGTGTTGTGGCAGTTGTAGATGGCCAGGTGGTTCACGTAGCTGATGGCGGCGCGCTGGGGCCGGGCCAGCTTCTCCAGCACGGGCAGCCGCAGCATCACGTCCGCGGCGCGCGCGGACAGGTTGAAGCGCGGCAGCCGCTTGTGGGACTTCTCCGCGATGAGCTCGTACACGCGCCGCGCGCTCATGGGGTTGGGGTCCACCAGGTGGAAGATGCGCCCCTTCGCGCGCGCGTCACGCGACAGCCGCCACACGGCCTCCACCACGAAGTCCACCGGGACGACGTTGAGCGGCGCCACGCCGTTGCCCGGCAGGGGCAGCGGCACCACCAGCGGGGAGGTGACGAGCAGGATGCCCAGGTAGTAGGGGCCCTCGAAGCGATCGATTTCGCCCGTGCGCGAGTCGCCCACCACGCTGGACGGACGGAAGATGGTGACGGGGAGGGTGGCGGAGGCGCGCTGCACCAGCCGCTCCGCCTGGAACTTCGTCTCCTCGTAGGCGTTGCGGAAGGACTGGCCCCGGTCCAGCTCGTCCTCGGCGATGACGCCCACGCGGTCGCCGGACACGTAGCAGGTGGAGAAGTGGTTGAAGCGGGAGAGGTTCTCGCAGTCGCGCGCCAGCTCCAGCAGGTTGCGCGTGCCGTCCACGTTCACCCGCCACGCGGTCTCCTTGGGCACGCCCAGCTGCGATACGGCGGCCAGGTGGAAGATGTCCGTCACCCGTTCGCACAGGCGCTGGTACTCCTCGCCGGACAGGCCCAGGTGCATGTCCACCGCGTCACCGGTGAGCAGCTCCACGCGCGCGCCCTTCACCTTCGCCGCGAGCGACTGCGCCTCCTTGAAGGCCTTGGGCTGCACGAGCGCGTAGATGTGCCCTTTCGGGTCCTCCCGCGCGATGTGCTCCACCAGCCGCTTGCCGATGAAGCCCGGGTAGCCGGTGATGAAGTAGGTGCCAGGGCCCTGCCGCGTCTTGGACGTCTCGCTCATGCGCGGCGCAGCATAACCGCCCGTCAGCCGTGTGCGAGCATCGCCCGCCACACCGCCTCCACCTGAGGGCGGGTGGCCTCCGGCGCGCCGCTGTTGTCGATGACCCAGGTCGCGTGCTCGCGCTTGTCGTCCAGCGCCATCTGCGCCTGGAGCCGCGCCTCCGCCTGGTCCGCCAGGAGCCCGTCGCGCGTCATCAGCCGCGCCTTCTGCACCTCGCGCGGCACCCACACCACGGCCACGCCCTCCATGGCCTGGTGCAGCCCCGTTTCGATGAGCAGCGGCACGTCGTAGACGGCGTGGGTGACCCCTTCCGCCTCCAACGCCTGGAGCTTCTGGAGGAAGAGGGCGCGCACCTCCGGGTGCACGATGGCGTTGAGGGCGGCCCGCTCCTCGGCGTTCGCGAAGATGTGCGCGCCCAGCTTCACCCGGTCCAGGCGGCCGTCGGGGCCCACCACGCCGGGGAAGCGCTCGTCGATGCGCCTCAGGCCGGGCGTGCCGGGCTCCACCACCTCGCGGGCGAGCACGTCCGCGTCCAGCACGCGCGCGCCCAGCTCCCGCAGCATCCGGCTCACCGTGCTCTTGCCGGAGGCGATGCCACCCGTCAGTCCGAAGACGTGCACGGGCTACTTCGCGGCCTTGGGGGTGGTGAAGACGAAGGACTGCACCGTCTTGCCGTCCTCGTTGAAGAAGATGGCCACGCCCAGCTTCACGTAGAGGAAGTAGGTGCGGAAGTCGTCCGTCAGCTTGCGCAGGTAGCAGGGCGTGGCGGGCATGGCGCCGGCCGGGCACGCGGGGCCGTAGCTGTTCTCGATGGTGTCCTTCTCGATGACGGGCCCGGGGAACACGTCGATGCGCTCCACCATCTGGGTGGCCGGGTCCACCTTGAACTGGGCCTGGGTGGTGCCCTTGATGGCCTCCTTGGCGAAGTAGGCCAGGATCTCCTTGCCCTCCTGGCTCATGGTCCGGGACGGCTCCCCGAACTTCTTCACCACGTCCTCCTTCTTGGAGGACCCGGGCTCGATGCCCTGCCACGGCTTGGCGGAAGCAGGCAGGGAGACGGCAGCGACGGCAACGGCGAACAGGACGGCAATCACAGGGGTGCGCATCTCGACTCCTCCCTAGCGGATCAGGCAGGCACGCCTCAAGGTCCGTTACCTCAAGCCACGCAGCTGTCCGCCCGGTATTCAATCACGAACGAGACGCCTTGCCCCCTCCAGGGGCCTCTGCTACGTGCTCAAGGCATGTCTTCTCGTGCCTTCCGGGTCTTTTCCGCCCTCTTGCTCGCCGTTTCCGGCGGCCTCGCCGGCGCCGCGGACTTCACGGGCCCCGACAGCTGCAAGGGCTGCCACCCGGAGGCGTACGACGCGTGGATGAAGTCCAAGCACGCCCGTGCGACCGAGACGCTGGCGGAAGGGCAGAAGAAGGACGCGCGCTGCCTGTCCTGCCACGCGCCGGACCAGGCGGAGCAGCAGCTGGCGGCCGTCACCTGCGAGACATGCCACGGCGGCGGGCAGTACTACTCGCCGTCCTACGTGATGAAGGACCCGGAGCTGGCGCGGCTGGTGGGGCTGGTGGACCCGTCGGAGAAGCAGTGCCGCACCTGCCATGACGCGTCCTCGCCGTCCCTGCGCCCGTTCGACTTCAAGGAAGCGCTGAAGGCCATCGACCACTGGTCCGCCGAGCGCGCTCGCAAGCAGCAGACCCGGGCGGACGCCGCCCCCTCCACGCCGGCTCCGGCCACGGCGAAGAAGTAAGTGACCTCCGCTTGATCAAGATCCTCGATTCCCGCTTCGTCACCACCGCCGTGGAGCTCAAGGGGCTGCCCACGGACCACGGCGCGGAGGTGGCCTTCGTCGGCCGCTCCAACGTCGGCAAGTCGTCCATGATCAACGCCCTGACGAACCGGCGGAAGCTGGTGCGCGTGTCCAACACGCCGGGGCGTACCCGCACGCTCAACTTCTTCGACATCGACCTGGACCGCGACGGCGTGCGCCACACGGTGCGCCTGGCGGACCTGCCCGGCTACGGCTTCGCCAAGGCGAGCAAGGCGGACAAGGCCCAGTGGCAGGAGATGATCACCACCTACCTCAAGAACCGGCACCGGTTGGAGGTGGTGGTGAGCATCATCGACGCGGAGATTGGCCCCACGCCGGAGGACATGCAGACGCTGGACTACCTCCAGGAGCACAACCGCCGCATCCTCGTCGTGGCCACCAAGGTGGACCGGCTGACGAAGGCGCAGCGCAAGCCCCGGCTGCACAAGGTCGCGGAGCAACTGGAGCTGCCCCGCGAGGCGGTCATCCCGTTCTCCTCCACTGAGAAGCTGGGCGTGGAGGAGGTCTGGGGCACGCTGCTGGACACCTTCGGCAAGGCCACCCGCGTCTGAGGCTGCCGGCCGTAGGCGCGCTGTGGTAGCACCCCCGGCGTGTCCCAGAACGGCAAGACGAATGGTGGTGGTTCGCCCCTCGCGCCTCGCGAGGAGCGTCAGCGGTTGATGCGCCTGTCTCCGCGCCAGCGGGTGGCGGCGCTCTTCGACGCGGAGGACACGCCCGCGCTGGTGCGCTCGCTGCCCGCGGAGGACCTCTACGTCACCATCCAGGAGGTGGGGCTGGCGGACACGACGGAGCTCGTGCAGCTGGCGTCGCCCGCGCAGTTCCGCACCTTCGTGGACCTGGGCGGCTGGGCGAAGGACAAGCTGGACCCTCACGCGGTGCTCACCTGGCTGCGCGCCGCGCGCGGCGACGAGCCGGAGGACTTCCTGCGCAAGGTGCACGCGGTGGACCTGGAGGTGGTGGAGACGCTCCTCAAGGAGTTCACCGTCGTCCACGACCTGGAGGAGAACCCGGACGTCAACCCGCAGGGCCTGACGATGGAGACCCCGGAAGGGCGCTACCTGGTGGAGGTGAAGGTGGAGGGCGTGGAGGCGTCCGCCATGCGCGCGCTCCTCAATGACCTCATCGCGGAGAACCCCTTCGAAGCGGTGCGCCTCTTCGAGGCCGTGCGCTGGGAGATTCCCTCCGAACTGGAGGAGACCGCGTTCCAGTTCCGCCGCGCGCGCCTGGCCGACCTGGGCTTCCCGTCGCTGGAAGACGCGCTCGCCCTCTTCAGCCGCGTGGACGTGCCGCCGCGCCCCACGGGGCCCGGGACGCCCGCGCTCACCGCCACGGGCGGCCACCTGGACTACCTGGAGGCGGCCTTCCGGGACCTGTCCGACGTGGAGCGGATGAACGCGGAGGACGAGCTGCGGGAAGTGGCCAACGCGGTGCTCGTCGCGGAGCTGGGCGACCCGGGCGACCTGGACGCCGTGCGCCGCGTGGGCGAATGGGTGCGCGACTACCTGTCGCTGGGCCTGGAGCACCTGACGGGCGCCGACCCCGCGAAGGCGCCGGACGTGCTGCGGGATACGCCCCTGCGCCGCGTCTTCCAGGTGGGCTTCACGCTGACGCTCCAGCTCAAGTACCGCGCGGATCGCCTCTTCAAGGCGCCCTTCATGAAGCTGGAGGACGTGCCGCTGGTGCTCCCGGAGGAGGCCGCCGCGCTGGAGGCCCTGCGGCGCAAGCGTCCCCGGCGGGCGCTGCGCGTCCCGGGCGCGGAGCCCGTCCCGTTCCGTTCGCTGCGGGAGGTGGCCGGTTCGGAAGCACTGCTCGCGCGCGCGGAGGGACAGGTGGCGGCGCTGGGCGCGCTCCTGGGCGGCTCCGAGGACGCGGCGCACACGGTGCTGGCGCGCTTCGGCGTGTCGCTGGACGTGCTGGGCGTGGAGCGGCTGTGGGCGGCGGTCGTGTCCATGGCCGTGCTGGAGGAGGGCGTGGACGTGCGGCCCGTGCCGCTGGGGCGCACGGTGGAGCTGGGCCAGCGCCTGTTCGAAGGCACTCCGGATGCACCTCGCCTGCGTGCGAGCGCGGCGGAGCGCGCGGTGGCGGCGCTTTCGCCCGTGGTGCCGGAGCCCGCGCGTGAGGAGCTGCGTCGGGTGGTGAACGTCACGCTGGCGCGGCTTTTGTCGGAGCTGGGGCCGGCGTGGCTGCGCGAGGGGCGTTTGGATCTGATCGCCTCCGCGGTCCTACCGATGGAGAGCGCCCCGGTCCCGTAGCTTTTTCAGCCTTGCCCGGCCCGGCGGTCGCGGGCGAGCCCGCAACCTCCCGAAGATACAGGCCTCCCGCGTTGCCATCTTCTGGCACGCGCGCTGCTTTGCCCCTCGCCCGCCAGCTGTTTGCAAACCGCTGTTTGCAAACAGCAGACGGAAATCCACGAGGGCCAGGGGCACGCGTGTGACGGGACGAGCGACCGACAGCGAAGGGGTGGCGTACATGGGACCGGGCGCGGTGGGGCAGCGTCGCGACGTACTGGCTTTCTACATGCTCGCGGGGTTCGCGGCGGTGATGTACGCGGTGCCGGGTGAGTGGATCCCCGCGCTGGAGCCGCTGCGGCTCGCGCTGCTGACTTCAGGGCTTGGCGCGGGCCTGATGGTGATGCGCCGCATTGGCAAGGCGGAGCCTCTCTTCTTCGACGGCGCGCGGGGCATCGCGCTGCTGGCGTTCTCGTCGCTGGCGTTCTGCTCGGTGGCGTGGAGCGTGAACCCGGAGGTGACGCGCTTCCAGGGCGTGGAGCTGCTCAAGCTCACGGCCATCTACCTGACGCTCGTCAACGTCATCACCACGCCCAAGCGGCTGGCGGTGGTGGCCGGCGCCATGGTGCTGGGCGCCATCGTGACGTCCATTGGCGTCATCAACTGGTACATCGTCGGCGAGAACATGGTGGAGGGCTTCCGTTCGCGCTGGGTCGGCGTGTACGCGGACCCCAACCACATGGCCATGAACATGGTGCTGGTGGTGCCGCTCGCGGTGGCGTTCCTCGCGCGCAAGAGCACTCCGTGGGTGTTCCGCGTGCTGTGCGCGGTGTCCGCGGTGCTGGCGGTGGTGGCCATCGTGTTGTCGCACTCGCGCGGCGGCTTCATTGGCCTGTCGGTGGCGATGGCCATGTGGGCCATCCGTGAGAAGCGCCGCATGCAGGCCATCGTGCTGGGCACCGTGTTCGTCGCGGGCCTGGCGGTGTTCGCGCCCAAGAGCTTCTGGCAGCGCAATGAGACGGTGGCGTCGTTCCACGAGGACGCGTCCGCCATGGGCCGTGTCTACGCGTGGCAGGTGGCCAGCCGCATGAGCCTGGACAAGCCGCTGCTCGGCGTGGGCGCGGGCGGCTTCCGCTATGCCTGGTTCGAGTACGCGCCGCCCGAGGCGCACCGCGCCTACGTGGCGCACAACATCTTCCTCGACGTCATCGGGGAGCTCGGGTGGATTGGCCTCCTGTGCTTCCTGGTGTTCTCGGGCGGAGCCGTGGGCGGGGCCGCGGCCGCGTCGGCGGACTCGGAGATGGGATGGCTGGCACGCGCCTTACTGGCGGCGGTAGCGGGCTACCTCGTCTGTGATTTGTTCTCGGGCTACATCCTGTCCGCGCACTGCTACGTGCTCTTCGGCCTGGCCGCGAGCGCGCACCGCATCGCGCAGGCACGGGAGCGAGCCCTGGCGGTGGGGAGGCAACCGGCGATGAATCCCGCGCCGGTGGCCACGTGGGAGGGGTCTGGGCATGCGGCGTGAGGATGCGCGGATGGGGCAGGAGCCCCTCCGCCTGGTGCAATTCACCCGGTCGTTCCACATTGGCGGCACCGAGGTCCAGGTGCTGGAGCTGCTGCGAGGCCTGCCCTCGAGCTATCAATTGCAGGTGTCTGTGTTGGAGGACGCGGGGCCCTTGATGGGCTCCGTCTGGAAGCTGGGGCACGCGCCGGAGGTGTTCTCACTCAAGGGCTCGCTCGTGCAGCCCAACACGCTGCTGCAGATCCACCGGATGGCCCGCTGGCTCAAGCAGCACCGCGTGCAGCTGGTGCACGTGCATGACTTCTACTCCAGCATCATCGCGGTGCCGGCCGCGAAGCTCGCGGGCGCGAAGGTCATCGTCGGCCGGTTGGATCTGTCTCACTGGCAGGGCAAGGCCCGCCGCCTGCTGCACGCGCAGATGACGCGCATGGCGGATCACGTCATCGCCAACGCGGAGGCCATCCGCCAGCTGCTCATGAACGAGGAGGGGCTGCCCTCCTCGCGCATCTCCGTTATCCACAACGGCCTGGACCTGCAGCGCTTCGACGCGCGCGCGGCGGAGGGGCTCAAGGACACACTGCCCGACACCAACGGCGTGCCCACGGTCCTCCACGTGGCCAACATGAACCACCCCGTGAAGCGGCAGGAGGACCTGCTGCTCGCCCTTGCCATGCTGCGTCATGAGGGCACGAAGCTGAACGCGTGGTTCGTGGGAGACGGGCCGCGCCGGCCGGGGTTGGAGAAGATGGCGCACGAACTGGGGGTGGCGGACGGGGTGCACTTCCTCAAGCACCGCACGGACGTGCCGGCCCTCTACGGTCAGGCCACCTTCGGCGTCCTGTGCTCCACGGCGGAGGGCATGTCCAACGCGGTGATGGAGGGCATGGCGGCCGGGCTGCCCATGGTGGTGACCCGGGTGGGCGGCAATCCGGACCTCATCTCGGACGGCGAGCGGGGCCTGGTGGTGGAGCCGGAGCGGCCCGCCCAGCTGGCCCAGGCCTTCCGCCGGCTGCTGGCCAACCCCAAGGAGGCCCGGAAGATGGGCAAGGCCGCCCGGGGCTTCGTCGCCCGCGAGCTGTCCCTGGAGAAGATGGTGCGCCGACATGACGCGCTGTACCGCCAGGTGGCAGGACTGCCCCCAGGCTGAAACCGCCCCCAGGGGCCGGCAAATGTCAGACCGATCCGGATAATCCACGCCCGTCCTCAGCAATTGGGGGCGGGCGCGTTTCGTAGAAAAGGGAGGCGTTTTCTCCCCGAGGACCTGCGTGTGCGCAGGTTATAGATGGGAATAGCTCGATTTTCGTGGAGATTGATGGGCAAGGCGTGGTAATGGCGCCTCGGGCATTGCCGGAAGCGGCAGGCGTGCTCACCCTGGGTGTGGCGGATCAGGCGGGTGGAGGAATCACCGCCGGTACGCAGGGGTTTTTTGAAGGAAACGGACGCCGAGCGCGGGGCCCGGAACACGGGACGCGGGGCGGATGGCTGGAAACATGAAGGTGGCGTGGGGTGGGCCGACAGGCCGCTCTCCACATCCGCCGCGACTTTACGAGGCCCTGCCAGTCGGCACGCGGCCCGGGGCGCTCGCCGGTAAAACTCCAAGGTGCCGGCGAGCGCTCTCTTTTTTGCCTCACAACGCCGCCCCCGTGCGCCCTTCAGGGTCGTCTCCGCGAGGAGGATGCACCGGGTGGGATACGGGCGTCAGGCGTCCTCGACCAGATCGAACCGCTGGCCCACGCCCTTCGCCAGGGCGACGTCGTAGAGCGCGCGGGCCAGGGCCACGTCCTGCACGGCGAGGCCGGTGGAGTCGAAGACGGTGACCTCGGTGCCGGTGCGGCCGGGCTTCCGGCCAGCGACGACCTCTCCCAGGGTCCCGGCGAGCTGCTCGGCCTGGATGAGCCCGTCGTGCAGCGGCACGTTGACCTCGCCGGAGTGGAGCGCCTGATCCGCGTCGTCGATGAAGACGCGCCCTTCGACGAGCAGTCGCGGATCCAGCTCCTGCTTGCCGGGGGCGTCCGCGCCCATGGCGTTGATGTGGGCGCCGGCCTGGACCCACTCACGGCGGACCACCGGGGCGCGCGCGGGCGTGGCGGAGCAGACGATGTCCGCGCCGGAGGCCTCCTGGAGGCTCACCACGCGGCCTCCCTTCTCTTTCTGGAGTGCCTCCGCGGCCTGGGCGGACGCGTCCGCCAGCAGCAGCTCCAGGTCCCCGAAGAGGGCGCGGTGCGCGTCGATGAGGACGCGCGCCTGCACGCCGCAGCCCACGAGCCCCAACGTGCGCGGCTGCTTCTTCGCCAGGTACTTGGACGCGATGCCGCCGGCGGCGCCGGTGCGCCACGCGGTGAGCAGCGTGCCGTCCAGGATGGCCAGCGGGGACGCGGTGTCCGGGTCGCTGAGCACGTACACGGCGCGCACCGTGGGCAGCCCGTGCTTGCGAGGGTTGTTCGGATGGGCGTTGACCCACTTCACGCCAGCCGCGCCGTCGAGGAACGCGGGCATGGCGCGGAAGTCGCCGTCGTACTTCGGCAGGGACAGGTACACCTTGGGGGGCATGAGCGCGTCACCGCGGCCATGCGCCAGGAAGGCACGCTCGACGGCTTCCAGTCCGAGCTCGACGGTGTAGAGGCCGCGCAAGTCCCTGGCGCTGAGGAGAAGGGTGGGCATGCGCGCGCTATAGCCAGGAACGCGGTGGCCCCCCAAGGGTTGTCCAGCCGGGTTGTCCGGCGGGAGTCGCTTTCAGTCGAGAAGGTGGGCACGCCTGAGATTGGCTGGCATCGCCATCGTGGCGCATGGGGGACGTCAGAATGGAGAACACCCAGGTGGCATCGGGTGGTCCATTCTTTCATGCTTGAGGCGGTCGCGCGGGCGCCCGACTTCACCTGGGATCTGGAGCTGGAGATGACGAATGTTTTTGAACTTCTTGGCGAAATCCGCAGGCGCCCGTCTTTGTATCTTGATGCCGATGAGGAGCATCGGTTTGTGCAGTTGCGGTGTCTGGAGCATATGCTGAGGGGGTATGCCCTGGCCTTGTCTGTTCATGGGATTGAGGAGCCTGTTGGTGACTTCAATCGAGGGTTTATTGCCTACCTCCGTGAGGTGAAGGGGTGGGGGGCCGAGTTTGGCTGGGTCAATGCGATTCAGAGGGCGGTGGGTGGGGATGAAGAGAAGATGTGGGATTGGTCTTGGAAGCTGATTGACGAGTACCGTGAGTCATTGCGCAACGTGTAGCGGGCGTTGGGGAATGGCGTGAAGGAATGCGAAGCGCAGCGCGGGCCTCATGTGCGCGTGCTGCTGCTCGCCAGATTGGTGGGCGGGCGAGTGGGTACTGTCGGAAATCCAGTCCCCGATGTCGGGTGCGGATAGCCGGAATAAGCCGGAGGCAGGATAGGCTGGGGGTGATGAAGACCTCCCGGCCCACTGAAGACACCGGTTCCCAGGCGCCGAACACCGGCCACCCGACGGGTGACTCCAGCTTGCCGGAGCGTCCGCTCCACGCGACGCGCGTGGGCCGCTATGTGTTGCTGGCGCGGCTGGGCAAGGGCGGCATGGGCGAGGTCTTCGAGGCCTTCGATCCGGAGCTGCGCCGCACCGTCGCCATCAAGCTCCTGCACGAGCGGCGTCTGCCGGACGAGGAGGAGGACGCCCGCGCGCTGCGGCTGGTGCGCGAGGCCCAGGCCATGGCGCGCCTGTCCCACCCGAACGTGCTCACGGTGCACGACGTGGGCACGCACGAGGGCCGGGTGTTCATCGCCATGGCGCGGGTGGAGGGCGGCACGCTACGCCAGTGGCTGCGCGAGGGGCCGCACCCGCAGCGCCAGGTGCTGTCGGTGTGCCGGGCGATGGGGCAGGGGCTCGCGGCGGCGCACGCGGCGGGGCTGGTGCACCGCGACTTCAAGCCAGACAACGTGCTGCTGGGCCGGGACGGCGGCGTCTGGGTGACGGACTTCGGCATCGCGTCCGACGCGGGCGTGGGTACGGAGGCAGGGCCCGCGGTGCCACCGGCGGCGCTGTTGGAAGGGCCGCTCGACACAAGGCTCACGGCGACGGGAGCGCTGGTGGGGACGCCCGCGTACATGGCGCCGGAGCAGTACGCAGGCCGGGGCCCGGACGCGCGCGCGGATCAGTTCAGCTATTGCGTGTCCGTCTACGAGGCGCTCACCGGTCAGCGCCCCTTCGAGGAGGGAACGCTGCGGCGCATGGCCGTCACGCTGCTGGATTCGCAGCGGGCCCCCCAGGGCGCGGTGGTGCCCCGGGTGGAGCTGGAGCCGCCCGCGCATCCATCCGTCCCGGGCTGGGTGCACCGCGTGCTCGCGCAGGGCCTGGCGGTGGCGCCGGAGCAGCGCTTCGCGTCCATGGAGGCGCTGCTGGCGGCGCTGGAGCGCGACCCGGAGGCGGGACGGAAGAAGCTCGCGGGCCGCTCCATCGCGGTGGTGGCCGGGCTCTTCCTGGGCGTGGGCGTGGCGTGGGTGCGTCCCACGCCGTGCAGCGGCGCGCCCAAGCTGTTCGCCCGCGTTTGGGGTCCCACGCAGAAGGCGGCGGTGGCGGAGGCCTTCGAGAAGAGTGGCGCGAAGGACGCGGATGGCGCCTTCGACCGGGTGGAGCGCGCGCTGGATGCCTACGCGTCCGAGTGGAGCCGCATGCATCGCCAGGCCTGCGAGGCCACGCGCGTGACGGGAGAGCAGCCGGAAGCGCATCTGGCATTGCGCATGTCGTGTCTGGACCGGCGCCTGCGGGCGGTGGACGCGCTGGGGGCTGAGTTGGCGCACGCGGATGTGGCGCTGGTGCAGCGCAGCGCGGAAGCGGTGGATTCGCTGCGCGGCGTGTCTGGCTGCGCGAACGTGGAGGCGCTCTCCGCCGCGGTGCCCCCGCCGGAGGACCAGGCGGCGCGCACCCGCGTGGACGCCGTGCGCAAGGACGTGGCGCATGCGCAGGCGCTGCTCGACACGGGCCGTTACGCGCAGGCGGTGCCCGTGGCCAAGGCCGCAGTGGAGGCGGCGCACGTGACGCACTACCGGCCCGTGGAGGCGGAGGCGCTCCACGTCCTGGGCTGGGCCCACCACCGCATGAGCCAGTCGCGCGACGCGCGGGCTACGTGGCACGAGGCCATGGCCGCCGCCACGGCGGGACGGCATGACGAAGTGGCGCTCCAGGTGGCCACGGAGCTGGTGCTCGGACTGAGCGGGGATCCCGAGTGGTTCCCCGAGGCCCACCTGTGGAGCGCCCAGGCGCACGCGCTCATCGAACGGCTGGGCTCCGCGCCGGACCTGGAGGGACGGCTCGCCAACCACGAGGGCATCCTCGCGCTGAACGAGGAAGCGCTCGACGCGGCGGCGGAGCACTACACGCGGGCCCTGGCGCTGCGCGAGCGAACCCTGGGGCCCACGCACGTGGACACCGCGAAGGTCTACAACAACCTGGGCATGGTGATGCTGCGCCAGGGCAAGAAGGCGGAGGCCACCGCGCTGTACCAGAAGGCGCTCGCCATCTACGAGGAGCGGCTGGGCCCGGTGCATCCGCTGCTCGCGGGCACGCTCACCAACCTGGGCTTCGCGGAGCAGGAGTCAGGCAACCTGCCGAAGGCGCTGGAGTGGCTACAGCGCGCGTACACGCTGCAACAGCAGACGCTGGGGCCGCTCAATTCCCAGACGTTGCTGCTGCTCCACGACATCGCGTTGGTGCAGGAGTCGCTGGGCGCGCCGGACCGGGCGCTCGCGCTGCACCGGCAGGCGCTGGAGGGAATGCGTCAGGGTTTTGGCGCGGAGAGCCGCGAGGCCATTGATTCGCTGAAGGCGCTGGCCGGCGCGGAGGAGCGGTTGGAGCGGGACGCGGACGCGCTCGCGCACTTCCAGGAAGGGCTGGCGCTCCAACGAAAGGTGTTGCCACCAGAGGAGTTCGCGGTGGACACGCTGGAGGAGGACGTAGGGCGGCTGATGGTGGCGCAGGGCCGTCCGAAGGAGGCGGTGCCGCTGTTGCGCGCGGCGCTGGACTCCAAGTCGCGCTCGCTGGGCGCGGACCATGCGCGGACCATCCACAGCCGCACGGCGCTGGGGCTCGCGTACTTCCTGCTGGGCCAGGGCGACAGCGCGCGAGAGCTTTTGGAGACATCCGAGCGGGTGCTGGCGCCGCTGGGCTGGAATCCGGTGGACGCCGCGATGACGCACTTCGCGCTCGCGCAGGCACTCTGGGGTCAGCCCGCGGAGCATGCGCGGGCTCTGACGCTGGCGAACAAGGCCGAGGATGGCTTTGCGCAGGGCGGCAATATGACGCGGCGCGAGCTGGCCGCGGTGCGGCAATGGATTGCAAGCCGATAGGCTTTGCCGCCTTTTGAACGGACCGTTCTTGTCGGGAATTTTCCTGAAAGGCTTGCGCTGGTCTGGGGAGTCGAGATTGTCTAATCTGAATCCCTGTCGGACGGCTGGGCGCCATGCCGGTGCCCCCTCGGACAAGGAGTCCCCCTTCATGCCTGGAATGTCATTGCTGCGCGTCGTCGTCGGCGTCTGCACGGGTCTGGCGTTGACTGCGTGCGGTGGGCCCATGACGCCCGAGGAGGCCGCGGCCGAGGAGGCTTCACTGGCCACGACGGAGGCCGCGCTGGGCTCGTGCGCGAACTGGTCCGAGTGGATCAACTCGGGCGGGCAGTATTGTTCGGACAACCGCGCGTGTGGCCTCTATTGGTATTGTGAGGGTGATCCGATGGCGGCTGCTCCCCGTTCCATCACGGGGGGCGGGCCTGAGCACCTCCCTCCGCCGTGCGACGATGGCAGCTACCCCTACCAGCGCGGCAAGCCGGGCCTGTTCAATCAGCAGTACAGCTATCGCGTGTGTTTCGACGCGGGCGGCACCTACACGCACACGGAATATCAATACCAGTACGCCTTCAGCGGGACCTGCGGCTGCTGATCAGCTCCACCACCAGGCCGCCGCGGCGATCAGACTTCCCGCAACGGAGACGGCCACCCACTTGAGCCACAGTGCTTGTGAGGACGGTGGCGGTGTCTCTTCGGAGGGCCGGAACCGCTTCGCGGGAGGAGCGGGCTCCGGCGGCCGGGACACCGGGCGCTGGGGCCTCAACGCCTGGGTCGGCGCCTCCGAGCGCAGTGGAGGCGCGGGCTCCAGGGGCAGGGTGGGCAGGACCTCCGGCTTCATCACCTCCGTGGGCTCGGAGGCGGGAGGCTCGGGCAGGGCCGGACGGAGCCTCCGGGGCTTCGCTGGGACGCCGGTGGGTGGCTCCATCAGCCGGGAGGGGAAGAGCGGGGACTCGCCCAGCCGGGCCAGCTCCGCGCGGAGCTCCTTCGCCACGGCGGCGGCCTCCGTGGGCCTGTCCTTGCGGCCCTTGGCGAGCAGTGCTTCCACCAGCGACACCAGCGACGCGGGAATCCCCGGGCGCTGCGGCGTGAGCGGTGGCGGAGCGTCATACAGCACCGACTCCATCACCGCGCGTCCGCGCTGGATGGGGAACGGCCGCCGTCCGGCGAGCAGCTCGTAAAGGCAGATGCCCAGCGAGTACAGGTCCGCGCGCGCGTCCAGGACCTCGTCGCGGATCTGCTCCGGGGACATGTATGCCAATTTCCCCATCACCACGCCGGATGTCGTCTGCGTGCCTTCCGACGTCTTCACGATGCCGAAGTCCGCGATCTTCACCGTGCCGGTGTAGGACAGCAGCAGGTTGTCCAGGGACACGTCGCGGTGGATGAGCTCCATCCACTTGCCCGACTCCGGGTTGACGAACTGGTGCACGTACGCGAGCCCGTCACAGGCCTGCGCGATGGCATCCAGGATGGGGCCTGGTGGCAGCAGCTCCGGCCGGCTCGCCGCGTGGATGTGCGCGAGGCTGGAGCCCGCGACGTACTCCATGGACAGGTAGACCTGGTCGTCGATGACGCCCGTCTCCAGCACCCGCACCACGTTGAGGTGGTGCAGTCCGGCGGCGACCTCCGCCTCACGCAGCAGTCGGCGGCGGAAGCGGACGTCGGCGGCGTGCTCGGAGTGGATTCGCTTGAGGACGACCGGCTCTTCCCAGCCCTCGCGTTCCGCGAGCGAGACGCGCCCCATGCCGCCTTCACCAATGTCCCGCAGGACGCGGTACGGCCCGAATCGCTGGACGTCGTTCATTCCGGGGCAAGCCTACCGTCACTCACGCCCGGAACGCAGGATCACGCAGCGGGTCAGCCGCCGACCCGAGCCGGGTCGCTGGCCTGGAGCTCCTCTTCGGCCCCGATGCGTCCCTGGCCACTGCCGGTGTGCTTGGAGCCCGCGGACCGGGAGCTATCGCCCGTCGCCACCCGGCCACGGCGGGAGCCTTCCGGCGCGTCCGCGCCCACCAGCTTCGCGAACAGGTCGCGGACCCGCTCGGCCAACTTCTGGAAGGGGGAGGATGGCTTCGGCCTGGCCGCGCCCGCCGCCCCGCTCTCCGAAGGCACGAAGCTGCACGAGACGGAACCGGAGTGGCCACCGCCCTGGCCCCTCACGCTGGAGCCGGAGGCGCAGGGCCGCGCCTGGCCGCCCTCACCCACGGGGCCGCGATGGAGGCGGTCCTGGATCAAGAGGCCAGGCCGGTCATGGCTGGGGCCGCCCTGGAAGAGGTCCGGCGGATCCCTGTAGCCCTGGGCGCTGCTGGAGGATCCGTGCCCGCCAGCCAGGCTCTGCCCGGACGCGCGATGCACCGGAAGCTGGGTGGGCTGCTCGGGCTGCGTGGGGCTCGACAGCGGGCGGGAGATCTTCACGAAGCACCTCAGGACGGAGTTCCTGAAACCATCATCGGACCCACCACGTTCCGAGTTTCCGAGGAGTCCCGGAAAACCGAAGACGCGTCTGGGATGCAGCGCGTCAGCGTTCAAAGCCAGACAGCGCTTCCGCGCCCACCAGAAGGTGGAGGGAAGGGGTGCGACAGGTATGGTGCGGCGCGATGACGACCGCCCCGCGCCCCAAGAGCGTTCCTCCTGAAGCCACCTTCGATGCCTCCACCAAACTCTGGCGATGCGGAGGTCCCAACGACGCGCGCGAGCGCCTGTGGATCCATCCGTCGGGACTGCTGCTGCTCGACGCCACGCGCAAGGACGGCAAGCTGGATGGAGAGATCAAATGGTCGCTCGGCATCCACGAGATGTCGGAACACGCACCGCGCCTGGCCATGCAGGAGGCGCTTGGGCTGCCGAACGGGCCGAACAATACGATGATCGCGACGTTCGCGGACGGCGCGCTGGTCGAGGTGCGCTTCCGCCCCGGCTTCGACTTCCCGGACGAGCTGCGGATTGAACTGCGTGATGGCGTCATCGACGGTGCCCTCGAGTGGGTCGTCGGCCCGGTCGATGGCGCCCTGTTCGAGTACGCCGGCACGAAGCTCCTGCACAAGATCTTCAAGGTCCCGAAGCCCTGGCCTCATCGCCTGACGGCGGTGTTCGCCAAGGGCAAGCTGAAGAGCACGACGTTCTTCGCCAAGGACGGCACGCCGCTCGACGTGAGCAAGCCCACGCTCACCGAGTGGGGGGAGAGCACCGAGGCGAGCACCCTGGCCGGCTACATCGAGCGCGGTGACTTCGCGGCCGACGCGGCGCGCTTCTTCCCGAAGGCGCCCCGCGTGTCGAAGCCCGGCAGCAAGAAGGTTCGTGCCGTTCCCGCGGGTCGTGCGCTGGACGAAGTGGTGACGGGCGGTGGCGTGCCGTCGATGACCCTCGCCTTCGACTTCGACAGCTACGGCTTCGACTGCAAGAAGGAGGACCTGGCCGGTGCGAACGACGACAAGTACGTCGGCATCGCGAGCGACGGCTCCGGCGAGATGTTCCTCCTCGACGTCACGACGGGAGCGGTCGTCCGCTACGCGCACGAGGAGGGCTCTGTCTCGCCGGCCTTCGACTCACTCGATCAGCTCGCCTTCGCGCTCCTCCGCGTAGAGGCGGCCGCGAAGAAGCTGATCCCGAAGGCGAAGGTCTCGGCGTTGTTCAAGCGGCTGGACCTCAAGGTGGCCGCCGCGCTCCTGAAGGAGTACTGAGCGCGCGTGCGTGGGAGGAACGGCGTCTTCAGTCCCTCCGGTGGGGCGTGCAGGGGGGATCGCCCTGCGTCCCGCCGGAGTTGCCCCGGCCGCCCGCGCGGATGCTGCTGCCGGAGGCGGTCGTGCCCGGGCCGCCGGGGCCCTGTGAGGGCTTGAACTTGTCCCGGTCCTCGATGCCCTGTCCGCCACTCGATGCGCCTGCGCCGACGCGGCTGCTGCTGCCTGAAGCACCCTGCTTGCTGTCACCCACGTTCGAGCTGGCCACTGGCCCGTCGAAGTCGTCGGAGGGGCTCTGCTTCGCGGGCGGCTTCGGCGGGACCGGCTGCGGCACGGAAGGGCGCGGCGTCGAGGTCGGCGACGCGGGCGGGGACGACGGCGGACGGGAGATCTTCACGGCGCACCTCGAAGGGCGGAAGACGTCCCACAATCATCGCCCGGGGCCTGTCCTGAGTTTCCTGTATCACCAGGAAGACAGGTTACCTGCCCCGGAGGGCAGGTGGGCCTATGCGGGCATGCCTTCGCGAGCGTCCACGCCAATCACGTCGCGCACGGAGGCGAAGCCGTCCCGGGCCAGCAGGGCGCCCAGCTCCGGGAGGATGCGGTCCACCATGCCCGGGCCCTCGTAGATGAAGCCCGTGTACACCTGCACCACGGTGGCGCCCGCGCGCAGCTTCTCGTAGACGTCCTGCGCGGTGAACACGCCGCCCACGCCGATGAGGGGCAGGGCGCCCTTACCGCGCTGGTACGCGCGGCGGATGACGGCGTTGGACAGCTCGCGCACGGGGGCGCCGGACAGGCCGCCGGCCTCCTTCGAGTGCTGGTGCTCGAAGGGGCGGGTGAGCGTGGTGTTGGAGGCGATGAGCCCGGACAGCCCGCGCGCCATCGCCACGTCCACCACTTCATCCACGGCCTCGGGCGTGAGGTCCGGGGCGATCTTCAGGAACAGCGGCGTGCCCGGAGCCACGGCTTCCATCCGTTCACGCACGGCGAGCAGCAGCGCGGACAGCTGCTCTGGCTCCTGCAGCTTGCGCAGGCCCGGCGTGTTGGGCGAGGACGCGTTGACGACGACGTAGTCCCCCAGCGACGCGAGCGCATCCACGCACGCCACGTAGTCGTCCACCGCGCGCTCCAGCGGCGTGTCCTTGTTCTTGCCGATGTTCACGCCCAGCGGGCCGGGCTTCCACGAGCGGGCCTTGAGGCGCTCCGCCGCGGTGGCCGTGCCGTGGTTGTTGAAGCCCATGCGGTTGATGACCGCGCGGTGCTCCGGCAGGCGGAACAGGCGCGGCTTCGGGTTGCCCGGCTGGGGCTTCGGCGTGACGGTGCCAACCTCCACGGCGGAGAAGCCGCAGGCGAACAGCCCGTCCACGGCCTCCGCGTCCTTGTCCAACCCGGCGGCGAGCGCCACCGGGTGGGCGAACTTCAGCCCCGCCAGCTCCACGGACAGGTCCATGGGGGCACGGCGCAGCGTGTGCTCGCGCATGGCGCGGCAGCGGGCGTTCCACTTCCCCAGGGCCGCGAGCCCCGACATGCCCAGCCGGTGCGCGGGCTCCGGGGGCAGGCTGAAGAGCAATGCGCGAGTCAGGCCGTACATGCGTCAGGCCGGGATGAAGGACGCCTCGCGCGCCCACGCGAGTGCCTGGTCCACCTGCTCGGTGGTGAGCAGGTTGTTGGACTCGACGATTTCAATCTCCCGCCGCATGTCCGTCTCCAGCAGGTAGGGGCCGTCCGTGTTGATGGTGAACTTCACCTTGCGGTCCCAGAACGTCTGCATGATGTGCTTGAGTTCCTGCAGGTCCGCCACGGCCTTGGTGTGGATGTTGGACGTGGGGCACAGCTCCAGCGTGATGTTGTTCTCACGCAGGATCTTCATCGCGGACTCGTCGTACGCGGCGCGGATGCCGTGGCCGATGCGGTGGGGCTTGAGCTTCTCCACCGCCGCCATCAGGCCGTTGGCGCCCGTGCCGGCCGTCTCGCCGGTGTGCACGGTGCACTTGAGGCCGGCCTTGCGAGCGCGGGCGTAGAGATCCTCGTACTCCGAGAGCGACGACTTGTGCTCCATCGCGTCGCGCTCCGTGCCGGCCAGGTCGATGCCGTACACGCCGCGCGAGCGGTACTTGATGGCCTTCTCCACGATGATGCTGTTGAGCTTGTGGTCGAACTCGCGGGCCAGGCAGAAGATGAGGCCCACCTTCACGCCGTACTCCAGCGTCGCGCGGTCCATGCCCCGCAGCGCCGCGTGGATGATGTGGTCCAGATCCAACTCGCTGGAGAGGTTGCGCTTCATCGGATTGAAGCGCAGCTCGATCTGCGTGACGCGGCTGCCCCGGTACTCCTTGCCAATCACCTCGTAGACGGAGCGCTCGATGGCGCTGGGAGAGGATTGGATCTTCTCCGTCCAGGTGTGGAGGATCTTCAGGTAGTCGTCGAGGCTGCCCACCTTGCCCGGACGGGAGGTGATGAGCTCGACGAAGTCGAAGTAGTTCTTGACGGGGAGCTTGAAGCCCTGCTGGTGGGCAATGGACCACAGGATGTGCGGAGCCACCGCGCCACCCACGTGGATGTGAAGGTCAATGAGGTCGCGAACCATGGCGGCATGTATGCACAGCCACGGCCACGCGTAAAGCTATCGGCGCAGCAGCACGTAGACGGCGCCAGCCCCGCCGTCCTGCGGACGGGCAGTGGAGAACGCCAGCACCATCCGCTCCAGCCGCTTCTGCGACAAGAGGTCTCTCACCGCGTCCTTGAGCACCGGGATCTGATCCTTGGAATTCAAACCGCGCCCGTGGACGATGAGCACGCAGCGGCGCTTGGCGCGGCGGCTGTCGGACAGGAAGCGCTCCACGGCGGCCTGGGCCTCGCGCTGCGTCTTGCCGTGAAGGTCCAGCCGGTCCTGCACGGAGAAGTCCCCCCGGCGCAGCGAACGCAGCAGGTTGGGGTCGGCGCCGGGGGAAGCGCCCTCGAAGGCCGTGTCCGAGCCGGTGAAGGACAGGGGCCCGTCCACGGCGACCAGGTCGGAGAGCTGCGCGAGCGCCTCCGCGTTGTCGTCGATGAGCTCCGGCAGGCGCGGGTTCGTCTTGGGGGCTTCACCGCGGTGGGTGATCTGCTGCACGCCGTCCATGGCGGAGAAGAAGAGGCCCACGTCGTCGTCTTCCGGACGCGCCTTGGGGGCCTTGGTGGGCTTCTGCGCGACGGCCTTCTTCTTCGAGGCCTCCGCGGCGGCGGCCGCTGCCTTTTCCTGCTTCTCCTGGTCCTGGAGCGTCTTGATGGCGGACTTGAACGGGTTGTTCTGGAACTCCGCTTCCTTCTTCTTCGGGGGACGCTGGCTCATGGGATTCCTGTCTTCTAACCCGGGCTACAGGCCGCGCAGCCTGCGGATTTCCTCGTAGGCGTCGCGGGCGGCCTGGAACCGGCGGGCGGCCTGCTCGGCGGCCTTGGGCGCCAGGTGGGCGGCCTTGTCCGGATGGAAGCGGGCGGCGAGCTTGCGGTAGGCGCTCTTCACCTCCGCGTCGGTGGCGTCCGGGGGGAGGCCCAGCGTCTGGTAGTGGGCGGTGGCGTCGCCCAGGTGCAGTTCGGCCAGGGCCTGGACCTTGGCGTCGGGGACGTCCAGGCCTTCGGCCATGCGCTTCAGGGCCTCGCGTTCAGAGCGCTGGAGGGGGCCGTCCGCGAGCGCCATCTCATAGAGCGCGTCCAGCAGGCGGAGCCGTTCGCCCGAAGGCAGGGAGTCCAGGCAGGAGGCGAGGGAGGCAGGGGCGTCCAGGGAGGCGGGGCGGGAGAGGAAGTCCTTGAGGTAACGGCGCACGGCCTGGACGGTGTGGGCG
>NZ_RAWR01000125.1:0-30482 GCF_003986945.1 Corallococcus sp. AB018
CCCCCACCATCACCATCGCTGCCAGCAGTCGTTTCATGTGATGTCTCCGCCGAGGCCCGCTTCGCGAATTCCATTGCAGGGCTCGCACCAACTCCAAGTCCCTGGATTCTAAGGGAGCCGCCCGGTCGCTTGCACCTGGGCGGCTAAAGGCGGGAAGAAAGTTCTCATCCCTCCCGCCGGGACGACTGTTGTTTCTTCAGGGCGCCGGAGCAGGCGTCGGAGCCGTCTGTCCATTGCCGGACGCATCGTCGGACGCGGGGGCAGCCGGCTCTTCCGCCGGAGCCTCCTGCTCGGGAGCGCTGGTGTCCTGGGGCAGCTGGTTCATCACGGACGAGCCCGCGCCCCCGGTGGCGGCGGCGTCCTTCTTCGCCTCGCCCTCGGCCTCCGCGGTGGCGGCCGGAGCCGGCGCGGGCGGCGGGTTCTTGAGCATGTTCTGCAGGCCGTTGACCTTGGCGGTGATGAGCTGCTTGTCCTGCTCCGTCGTGGACGACAGCTCCTTGCAACGGTCCAGGAACGCGATGGCCTTCTCGAAGGCCGCGCGCTCGGTCGCGTACGCCCAGCCCGCGCCGCACACCGCCTCCGGCTTGTCCGCGGAGCGCGCGAGCACCTTCTCGAACGCCTCGCCCGCGGCGACGCCCTTCTTCGGATCCAGGCCCTTCTGCCCGTCCAGCGCGTACGCCAGGTACAGCTGGCCCTCCAGGCCGTCCGGCTCCAGGGACAGGGCCTTGGTGAAGGCCTTCTCCGCGCCCGCGTAGTCGCGGTAGCTCAGCGCCAGGGCGCCCAGGTTGAGGTGGCCGGGCGCGAAGTTGTCATCCAGCGACACGGCCTTCTGGAACTGGGCCAGGGCGCGCGGGCGGTCGTCCATCTTCAGGTAGATCATCCCCAGCGTGTTGGAGATGGCCGGGTCGTCCTGCGCCACCTTGCGCGCGTTGATGACCAGCAGCTCCGCCAGGCGGTACTGGCCCCGGTCGTACGCCACCAGCGCCAGCGTCTTGTACGCCTCCGGGTTGTCCTTGCTGCGCGCGAGCACGCGCCGGCCGGTGGCCTCCGCCTCGTCCAGCTTGCCCGCCAGCCGGTACGTCGCGGCCAGCGCGTTGAGCACGGGCTCGTCGTGTTCATGGCCCGGCGTCTGGAGCGCCTTCATGTACAGCGCGAGGGCCTCGTCCAGCTGGCCCGCGTGCCGGTGCATCAGCCCCAGGTTCATCACGGACGGCGTGTGCGCCGGGTTCAGGGCGAGCACCTGCTCGTACGCCACGCGGGCGTCGGCGGGGCGGCCCTGCTTCTCCGCGATGACGCCCAGGTTGAAGCGCGCGTTGAGCGCCTTGGGCTCGTGGGAGACGACGGCCTCGAAGCCCTTGCGAGCGGCGTCCAGGTCCCCGGCCTCGTAGGCCTTCAGGGCCTGCGCGAACTGGCCGTCCGCGTCGCCCTTGTCCGCCGGAGCGGAAGGAGGCGCCGCGGCGGGGACCGTGACGGCGGGCTTCTCCACCGCGTTCATCGCGACGGGCGTGGGCCTGGGGCCCGTGGCGCAGGCCGTGGTGAAGGCGAAGGCGAAGGCCCCCGCCAGGAACATGCGCTTGGTGCGAAAGCCGTTCATCCCCGTCGTCCCCATCCCCTTCAACTGGCTGCTGATGTCGATGCTGTGGTTCGTCTTCACGGCCGCACCCCCTCGAGCGACGCGGTGGGCTCGGACTTCGCGGGCTCCGAGCCCTCCGGCGTGGCGGCGGGCTTCGCGCCCTCGGCGGGCACCGCTTCCGGCGCGGCGGGCTTCGGCTCCGCGGAGGCGCTGATGGGGCCGTTGAGGTCCTTCAGCACGCCCGAGGCGATGCGCGAATCACTGCTGCCCCGGTACGTCACCGGCCTCACCTGGGCGTAGGCACCCGGGCGCAGGCGGTTGATCTGATCCTGCGCGGCCAGGGTCCACTCGCTGTAGATGCCCAGCTCGTAGGCCTTCTGGAGACCCTTCTCCAGGGCCTCGCTGGACTTGTCCTCCAGCGGAAGCGCCAGGTTCTCCAGCTCGCCGCGGTACATGCTGAGCTGCTCTTCATCCAGACCGGACGGGTCCGGCGAGTCCATGATGTTGCGAGCGAAGTCCGCGTACGCGAGGCCGATGCGGGTCAGCGCCGCGATGCCCCACTCCCCGGAGCCCGTGGCGAGCACCGCCGCGTACTCCTTCTCCACGCGCTGCATCTCCTTCTGCTTGTTCGTCAGGTCGCGGCGGATGGTGGAGACGCGCGTGAACTTGATGTCCGAGAAGCGCTTCCACGTGGGCTCCAGCGCCAGGAAGCGCGCGTGGCCGTACGCGTTGAGCACCGCGGTGTCCTTGCGCACGCCCTCCGCGAGCTTGTTCCAGCCGCGCACCAGCTCGTCCTGCGCCTTCTCCTGGCCGCGCACGTCCTTCAGCTTCTGGTACGAGAGCAGCTCGTGGTACCGCGCCAGGTACGCCTGCCCCGCGGCGGTGCGCGAGTCGCGGCCGTAGTCCTCCACGAACCGGTTGAAGGCGCGGGCCGCGTCGCCCCACTTCTTCTCCTTCTCCCAGACGAGGCCGATGGAGAAGGCCACCTGCGGCACGTCCTTGCGGTCCTTGAAGCGCGCCAGGTAGCTGTTCCACGCGGTGACGGCCTTCTGGGACTCGCCCAGGCCGTCGTACCAGACGCCCGCGTTGAAGAGCGCGTCCGCCACCCACTCGCCCGCCGCGTCCACCTGCGCCTTGAGCTCGGCGGCCTTCTGCGCGCGCTTGGACTCCACGTCCTCCACGGCGCCCGGCGTGTCGTCCTTCTTCGCGACCGTGGTGGCCTTGGCCTTCTTGTCCTTGTCCTTCTTCGACTGAGTCTCGCGGGCCTTCACCGCCGCGTCGTACTCGGCCACGAAGGACTCGGACATCGCCGCGGCCTTCTTGAACTCGGCGACCTTCTCGTAGAGGCCGGACAGCGTGTAGCGCGTCTTCAGCTCGAAGCTGCTGTTCGGGTACTCCTTGAGGACGCGCTCGCCCGCGGTGATGCCCTTGTCGACTTCACCCGCCTCCTGCGCGATGACCATCGCGTAGGTGAGCGCGCGGTCCGCGTTCTCCGACTTGGGGAACTCCGTCACGAAGGTGAGGAACTCCTCGGCGGCCTTCGCCGGGTTCTTCTCCTTCTTGTAGACGACCTCATCCACGTACTTGTACTGGCTGCCCTCCACCACGCGGGACACGCGCAGGGCGAAGTCCGAACCGGGCTTGGACAGCTTCTTGTTGCCCAGGAACTTGCGCGAGAGCGTGTTGAGCTCCTTCCACTCCTCGCGGCTCTCCAGCACGTACATGGTCAGGTCCGCGGCGTCGCGCGAGCGGCGCTCCTCCGGGAACTTCTCGATGATCTCCCCGAAGCGGCGGGCCGCGTCCACGAAGTGCGCGCGGTCGTAGAGGATGACGGCGGCCTGGTAGCGCAGGTCGATCTCATCCTGGTTGCCCGGGTAGAGGTTGTTGTACGTGTCGCACGCGGCGACCAGCCGGTCCTCGAACTTCGTGAGCGACTGCTCGGCCTGCTCCTTGGCGTCGCGCTTCACCAGCTTCTGCTTGGCGACGTCGCCCTTGTCCTTCTTCTCGTCGACCTTCTGGCCGTCCTTCAGGTCGCTCTTGGAGAGCTGGCCGCGCTCGATCTTGACCAGCTTGTCGTACGCGAGCACCGCGTTGTACGAGGCGCTCTTGCGGTAGGCCTCGTTGGAGACCTCCTTCGCGGAGTCGCGGTCCGGAATCTTGAACGCCACCACGGCGTCGTACTCACCGGCGGCGGCCTCCCACTCCTCCAGGGCCCAGAGGATTTCCGCGTAGAAGAAGCGGATGTTGAAGGCGGAGTCCGCCACGAACTCCGGGTTGTCGCTGGAGGCGAACGCGTCCACGTACTGCTTGTAGATGTCGCGCGCGAGCCGGTAGGTCTCCACCTGGCGCGTCTTCTGCGCCTCCTGGTGGTACTCGGTGACCATCACGCGCATGGCCTCTTCGGTGACGCTGAAGGCGTTGCGCAGCACGCCCGCGTTGCTGGCGTTGGAGGTCCACCACTCGCCACCCGGGCGGTAGAGGTCCACCATCCGCTTCATCTCCTTGCGGACCTGCTGGCGCTGGCGCAGGCCTTCGAACGCACGCACCACCGCCTGCTGGTACTCCGGCGCGTTCGCGCCCATGGGCGAGTCGTCGATGAGCGTGCGGTACACCAGGATGGCGCTGTCGAAGTGACCCGCGTCCACCAGGCCCGCCGCCGTCTTCGCGAGCAGCCGGCCCTGGCGCCTGGCCGGAGCCTTCTGCTTGAAGTAGGCGAGCGCCTCCTTCGGCTGATCCAACTGGACGTAGAAGACGGTGAGGTCGTTGAGGGCCTCCGTGCGCAGGTCGCCCAGCTCCTCGCCGCGCTGGCTGGCGTAGTCCACCACCTCGTGGAGCTTCTTCAGGCCCGCGTCCAGGTCGCCCGCGTTGAAGTCACACCAGGACAGCTTGTAGGTGGCGTAGGCGTAGATCTTCGGAACACCGGAGGCGCGCGCCTTCTCGTAGTTCTCCTTCGCGGGCGCGAGCTTGTTGTTCTCGAAGTAGTGGTTGCCCAGCTGGATGTACGCGTCCGGGACGAACTGCGACTTCGGGAAGTCGCGGATCAGCTCCTCGTAGCGCGCCACCGCGTCCGCGCGGCGGTTGAGATCGTAGAGGTTGTAGCCCAGGGAGAAGAGGACCTCGTCGCGGGCCGGGTAGTCCGGGTACTCGCTGAGGATGGCCTCGTAGATGCGCATCGTCTCCGCGCGGTAGCGCTCGGAGTCGCGGTGGTCCTGCTCCGGCGCGGTGGCCTTCTCACCGCGCGCCACGGCGGCGTCGTAGGCCTTCTCCGCCGTGAGGAACTTCTCCATCTCCAGCTGGTAGAGGTACTTGGACTTCTCCCAGTAGAGCTCCGACAGGCGGTACTGCATCTCCGCCTTCTGCGTGGAAGTCTCCTGCAGCTTGGGGATGAGGCGCTTGAAGCCTTCAATGGCCTCGTCGCGCTTCTTGTCCGCGAGCGCGTCCTTCTTGGAGTCCGCGATGCGCGGCATGTCCGCGAACTTGGCCGTGGCGGGCTTCACCCGCGCCGGGCCCTTGCGCATGTCCTGGGGCGCCACGCCGGGCGGCAGCTCCGCCTTCTTCGCCTCCTCCTTGTCCTTCTTGCTCGCGGCCTCGGCCTTCCTGGCCGCTGCCTTCGAAGAGGACTTCTTCGTCGCCACCTTCCGCGGCGGTGCCGTCTCCTCCGCCGCCTCCCCCACCCCACCAGCCGCGAGCGCGACGCCCACCGCCAGTGCACCGAACCGAAGAACCACCTTCATGCGAGCTCCTGGAGAACCGCGCCTCGCCTGCCTGGGAAAACTTCTGCCCAATTGGGAGGGACGACGGAAAGTAGACGCGGGTACCCAGATTGAGAAGTGGCCCGGAACGTGCCTTGTGCCCCGGCGTACGCGATCACGCCGAGCCACCTTCCAGGACTCAACATCACGCGAAGAGGCCCCGTCCTCCGTGACAAACGCACGGTGGAGGGGCCTCTTTGGGGTGCTGCTCCTGGCGGCCGGGTGTGCCCGGCTCCTACTTGCCTACTTCTCCTGCCGTGCGGGGCAGCCTCGCTTGAGCGTGTACTGGTAGTAGCCGATCTCGTCGATCCAGAACTCGCCCTGGAAGCGCCAGTAGTTCCACGCCGCGCCGGGCATCTTCGGGCGGTAGAGCGTCTGGCGGGTGAGCAGCGCCTTCTGGTCCACGCCCTCGGAGAAGAGGTCCTTCTCATCCAGCGCCGTCTGCACGCGGATGATCTCCGCCTGGTCGGAGAAGGTGCGGAGGTTGTCCGCAGCCTCCTTGATGCGGTTCTTCGCCAGCGTGCCACCCACCTGGAGCAGCGTGGTGCGGATGTCCTCGAGCGACGCCACCGTCTGCGCGGCGAACGGCGTCCCGCGCCACGGGCCTTCACTGATGGCGCGCTTCTCCTGGTCCACGCGCGACAGGGTCCGCATCACTTCACGGATGCGCTCGTTGTTGCGGATCCACAGGTAGACGGCGCGCGGCAGGCGGCGGTTCTCGGAGGCCACCAGGTTGAAGGCCTGGATGGGCGCCACGTCCTCGCCGGTGAAGGGCTCCAGCTGCTTGGCCATGGGGCCGTAGCGCTCGTCGAACGCGGCGAGCGTCGTCTTCACCTCGTCGTAGAGGCACGAGTAGTAATAGACGGTCGCCTTGAGGATCCACGACTCGGGCTGGAAGGCGCCCTCGAACTGCGGCGCGTGCAGCGCCTGGAGGCTGCCCAGCGCGCCGCCGAAGTCCTCGTTCTGGAAGCGGGCGAAGCCGTTCTCGAACAGGGCCTGGTCCCAGAAGCGCGCGTAACGGGGCACGCCTTCGTACGCCTTCACCGCGTCCGCGTACTCACCGCGACGGTAGTGCACGCGGCCCAGCGCCAGCAGCGCCAGCTCGCGCGTCTCCGGCAGCTCCACCTGCGGCTCCCGGGTGTTGAGCACGACCTGGAACGCGGCGATGGCCTCCTTGTCCAGCGTCTCCCCTTCCCCGGGACGCCCCGGGAAGCGCGGGTCGGCGAGCACGGTGCCCAGCAGGTAGCGGGCCTTCGCGTAGACACGGCTGTCCGCGGGCACGGCCTCCAGGAGCGAGCGGGACTCCTCGAAGCGCATGCGGCGCTGGCTGGCGGTGCCGACCAGGTAGTTGATGCGCGCCAGCACCTCCTTGGGCAGCGTGACCCAGCGGTCGCGCACCTCGTCGGTGTAGGCCTGGTTGAGGATGCTGGGGATGAGGTTCTGCTCATCCAGCCGCTGCTGCATGTCCACCAGCCCCTCGATGGCCTTGAGGTACGAGGGGTGCGTCGGGCCGGCGTTGACGATGGCCGCGTAGGAGATGAAGGCCGCGACGGGCAGGTCCTTCTTGGCGAAGGTCTGCGCCAGGTAGAACTCGGCCTTGCCCTTCAGGTCCGCGTCCTCCCCTTCCGCCAGCCGCGCGAAGAGGGGGGCCGCGGTGTCGAGCTTGCCTTCGTTGAAGGCGGAGAGCGCGCGGTTGTAGGTGCCCACGTCCTGCTGGGCGAGGGCCACCGGGGACACGGCGAGGGGCCCGAGGACGACGAGGAGTCGGAGCAGTCGGAACATGGTTAGAAGAGCACCGAGAAGCCAGCGTAGAAGCTGACGTTGTTGAGGACGTCCGACGAAGGCTCGGCGACGAGGTCCCTCCCGAGGATGATGTCCTCGCGGTAGTTCTTCTTCGTCTTCGGGTCCACGCCGTCGAACTTCGCCACCTTGCAGCTGCCGCTCAGGCTGAGACCGTCGAAGGGCTGGTTGGCGGCACGCGCGGCCTCCAGCGCCTCGAAGTCCGCCAGGTTGCAGCCATCCACCTTGTCCACGCGCGCGGTGTAGATGAGGTCGCGCACCTCCAGGCGCAGGGCGTAGTGCTCACCGAACTGCACGCGGAAGCCGCCGCCCACCTCACCCAGGAACTTGTTGCCCGTGTCGCCGAAGCGCGCGGGCACCTGGAACGTCTGCCCCTCCACCTCGTTCGCCACTTCCGGGCGGATGAGGTGGCGCGTCTTGCCGATGCCCGCGCCGCCGCTGAGCACCACGCTGAACTGCGCCAGCGAGTTGTTGAAGAAGGCGAACTTGCCGTAGAGCGGCGTCACCTCCACGCCCGCGTACGCGCCCCACTGGAGCAGCAGTGACGACGCGGCCTGGGCCTGCTCGCGCACCTTGTCGATGAGCTCCAGGTTGAAGTCGCTCTCGTCGGAGTACCAGTTGTACTGGCCGCCCACCTGGAGGGCGAAGTTCTCCTGCAGGTGGTAGACGTAGTTCAGCCCGGTGCCCACGTGGTTGGTGAACTTGCCGTTCACCTGCACGACGCCGGGGTACAGCACCAGCTCGTGCTTGCCCTCGTCCGCGAAGCGCTTCTTCTGGACGATGTGGACGTTGACGTTCGGGTTGTAGAGCGGCGCGCCATTCACCAGCCGCTGCTGCTGCGCGTCCGTGGTGCGCGGCGCTTCACCGGTGTCCAGCACCGGCGCGTCCGTGGTCGGAGTGGCCGCTGGAGCCTGCACACTGGAGGGCTCGGAGGCCGGCGCGCTGTCCGCGTCGCCCTCACCGGTGACGGCGGGCGCGGACGGCGTCGCCGGCGCGGCTTCAGGAATGGACTGGGGCACTGCCGGCGCGTCGCGCTCGGTGCGCTGGCGCTCCGGCGGTTCAGCCGGTGAAGGAGAGGCCGGCGCGGTCGCATCCGGACCCGGAGCGGCCGGCGGCTGCGCCGGGGAGGCGCCTTGCGCGAACGCGAGGGCAGGCACCGCGGCGACGAGGAGCGCGATGGAACGGAAGGGTCGCATAGGAATGGGTCAGAACGAGAAGGTGTAGCCGAGGTCGAACTGCACCAGGTGCGTGAGGCCTGGGCTGCCGGCGGGCTCGCCGGTGGGATTGCCGGCCTCCCAGTCGTCGCGCAGCAGGTTCACGCGGTAGCTGTCCTTGAAGATCCAGTCGCGCAGCTCCAGCCGGATGCCGTGCTGCTCCTTGATGAAGAAGCGGAAGCCCAGCGCGGCGGACACCACCGGCGCCACGCGCGACTCCTTCACCCAGTAGTTCTCCGTGGCGCTGCCCCGGTCATCCACGGCCGTGCGGTTGTCACAGACGCCCGCGGCCCGGTCCACCACCTGGGAGCACTGGATGACGGACTGGCGCTTCAGGTTGGTGAGGCCGCCGCCCGCCCAGAGGTACGTCTGGAAGTGCACCGGGATGTCCGCGACGAGGCTGATCTTCCCGTAGATGGGAGCCCACCGCGCGCCGATGACGCCGTGCAGGCCCATCCGCCACATGTCCTCCAGCTCGTCCGTGACGCGCTTGTCCTCGCGGTCCAGGAAGGACTCGGAGATGGAGCGCGCCAGGCCCGTGTGGCGGCTGACGGCGTAGCCCGCGCGCGCCTCCAGCGCGAACGTGTCGAACAGGTTGTAGGCCAGCCCAACGTCGAAGAAGTAGTGCGCCGTCAGGTGCGTCTGCACTGGCAGGCCCACGGACAGGGACAGCTCCGGATGGCCCGCGGGCTTGTAGAGCCGGTTGCGGACGACCGCCGAGTCCAGGACGCCGTCTTCCTGTGCGGCGGCGCCGAGAGCCGTCAGCGAGAGGCTCAGCGCGGCGAAGACGCGAAGCGTGCGTGCGTTCATATCTCCTGCCCGGCCCGGGGGTGGGCCGTTGGGTGATCCGGATGGCAACCCGTCTGCTTGGACGGCGAGGCTCCGGCGTGGGACAGCGATGTGAGCACGGCGCCCATTCACCGCAAGCGGATCCCAGCGGCAGTCGGTAAAGTTTTCGCCCTTTGTCCCCAGGGCGACCAGCACTCAACGTTTCCACGGGGATACGCGGCCTCAGGCCCCGCACGCACGCGCGGACACCGCACCCGGAAACGACGAACGCCCCGCCCAGCAACCCGAAGGTGCTGGAAGCGGGGCGTCTGACGGGGCGCGGTGAAGCGCCCCGGCGTCAGTGGCTGCGAATCAGCGCGCGGCCTTGTGCTGCGCGCGCATGGCCACCTTGATGGAGGGGCGCACGATGACGATGCCGTCGTTGTGGCCGGCGACCGCGCCCTTCACGAGCACGAGGCCCTTCTCCACGTCCACGTCCACCACGGTCAGGTTCTGCGTGGTGACGCGGTCGACGCCGTAGTGACCCGGCATCTTCTTGTTCGGGTACGTACGGCCCGGCGTCTTACGCTGACCGATGGCGCCCGGGTGACGCTGATACTCGTGCGTACCGTGGGTCTTGGTCTGCGAACCCTTGAAGCTCCAGCGGCGCATGACGCCGGAGAAGCCGCGACCCTTGGTCACGCCGGTGACGTCCACCAGCTCGCCCTTGGTGAACATGTCCGCCTTGACGGCGTCGCCCACGTTGAAGCCCGCGGCCTCCTCGGCCGTGACGCGGAACTCGCGCAGGTGACGGCGCGGCGTGGCGCTGGCCTTCTTGAAGAAGCCGAGCTGCGGCTTGTTCAAGAGCTTCTCGCGGATCTCGCCGAAGCCCACGGTCACCGCGGAGTACTCATCCTTCTCCGGGGTGCGCTTGCCGACCACCAGACAGGTGTTGACGTCGATGACCGTCACCGGAACGAGGTTGCCCTCGTCGTTGAACACCTGGGTCATGCCGATCTTCTTGCCAATCAGACCCTTCACGTCGTCCTCACAGCGAGCGCCCGTGGCGCTGAAAGCCCAATGAATTCAATGAACTGGCCTACACGCGTACCTGCGGCCGCCAGGAAGCGGCGCAAGATAGCAAACACGTCCTCAACGTCAAGCACCAAGGGTGGGCGTACCCCTCACTGCGCAACGTCCAACCGCTTGTAGAAGGGGTTGAGCTGCCCGTCCGCGATGCGCTGGGCATACACCTCTTCGCCGAGGAGGAACAGGGCCTGATCCAGATAATCTTCCGCGCCCTTGATCTCCTCCTCCTTGGTGGCGATGGCCTGGTCGAGCTCCGCCATCCGGGCGTCGTGCTGCGTCTTCTGCTCTTCCGCGGCGTCCTCCAGCTCGATCAGGCGCTTGTGCGCCAGGATGCCGGCCGCGCCGGGCTGGCCGGGGGTGGGCGTGAGGGAGGCCGCCAGCTGGGATTCCCAGTCCTCCACCTCGCGCGCCAGGCGCATCTGGGCGATGCGGTTCTTCTTGAGGTTCTGCTTGGCGGCGTCCAGCTTCACCGGATCCTGGGTGGTCATCTCCAGGTCCGCGAGCTTCGCCTCCAGCTTCTTCAGGCCCACGATGGCGTAGCGCAGGTCGGCGCGGCGGGTGGCCAGCGTCTTGCGAAGCCCCTTCACCTTGCCTTCCACCGCCGTCACGGCCTTCTGGAAACGGCCGGTGATCTCCTTCTGGGCGCCGCAGTCGTCCTCATGCTGCGCCAGGAAGTCCTGATAGGCCACGTCCTCGTCGTTCATCTCCGCTTCCAGCGCCGCCAGCTCGTCCCGGCGCGCCTCCAGCACCTCTTCGGCGCGGTAGACGCGTTCCATGGAGCGGGGGCAGTTCGGCTTGCCCGGGAGGACGTCCCGGGCCAGGTCGCCGAGCTGGAAGATGAGATCGTTGTAGCTCTCCTTCGCCATGGGCGGATTCATACGCCCAAGACGCCAGGACTGTCACCGACCGAGCGCATTCCCCGCGCCCGGCCCTCTTTCCGCCCCCTCAGGAATCCGCGGGAGCCGCGACGGCCTGGGACTCGCCCCGCCGCACCGCCGCCAGGGCTCCTTCCGCCAGGGCGAGCAGCTCCCGGGCCCGATCCTGCTCCTCGGTCCGGTTCAGCTCGCAGACCCAGGCGGATGACAGGTCCGCGTGCTGGCGCGCCATCTCCGCGGTTGTCTCGTAGCGCGCGGCCGATGCGCGAGCGAAGGCCCCCTCCCGGCGCAGCTCGAGCACCGTGTCCGGATCCAGATCGATTTCCTCTGGAGGCACCGGCAACGGCCCTCGTCCCAGCGCCGCCAGGCGGGCCAGGAGCCGTGATGCATGGGCGCGGCAGAAGGCGGCCAGCACCATCAGGCGCGCCCGGACCCGCGCGTCGTTCATGCGCTCCGCCAGCCCCGTCATACGGCGGGCCGACACCACTTCTGCCTCCCACGCGGCGGCCAGTGCGGCTGCCAGCCGGGTATGCCTCGCTCCCATCAGCGTCCCTCCCCCACCCTCGTGAGACGCAAGCTAGGAACGCTGTTGGTGCAATTCAACCGACCGCGCGGGCAACCATCCAATAAAGCCCCACTCCCGCGAGGCCAATGGACGACAGGCGCACAACCCTCGAGTGCAGACGGGGCCTGCGCTGAACGATTCGCAGCACGGGAACCAGGAAGGCCACCACCACCGCCTGCCCCATCTCCACCCCCAGGTTGAAGCCCAGGAGCGCCGGCACCGCGTCCGTCCCCAACCCATAGCCGCCGAGCACGCTCGCGAAGCCCAGCCCATGCACCAGGCCGAACAGGAAGGTCAGGCCCGCGCGGTGCCCGTGCTGGCGCAAGAGCAGGTTCTCCAGCGCCATGTAGAGGATGGAAGCGGCGATCGCGGCCTCGGCCCACCGCGTGCCCCGCGCGCCCAGCGTCACCACGCCCAGGGCCGTGAGCCCGAGCGTCAGCGAGTGCGCCAGCGTGAAGGACGTCACCAACAAGAGGATCCGCCGGAACGAACCGCCCACCAGCAGCACCGCCAGGAGGAACAGGAGATGATCCGCTCCGGCCAGGATGTGGCGGATGCCCTCGCCCACCCAGCCGGCGAAGCCGTCCACCGCTCCGGGCGCGACCTCTATTTCGTGGGCATGGGCGGCGGCCGGGCCCAGCAGGAGCAGGGCCAGCAACACCACCCGGACCGGGGGGAACGGCTTCATCGCGCGAAGGAGCCTGCCCTCCGCGCGCCCTGCCCGTCCACTACTCGTGCACGAACTCCAGCTGCACCTGGTGGCGGCCCGAAAGCCCGCCGTGGTGCGCGCCGCAGCGCGGACAGACCATCGGCAGATCCCACTCCCACTGGGCCTGCACCTCGTCCCCGCAGCAGACCATGGGGAGCGTGCGCAGCATCTCCTCGTCCGGAGGCAGCGGCCGGGGCAGCGGCTCCGGCGCCACGGAGATGAAGGTGGGCCGCGGGTTCTGGGACAGCGTGCGCTGCACGTACGCCAGCTGCTCGTACCGCACGTGGTTCGCCCACGCGCGCGCCATCTGCTCCACGTGCGCGGACTGATCCGGCGTGAGCCACGCGTCCGGCAGCGCGCGGTGGCCGCAGTACAGGCAGTGCCACGCGGGCAGCTCCTCGGGCGTGTACGCCTCGTGGAGGTTTTCGAAGGGGAAGTAGCCCGCGAGCAGCCGCTGCAGCATCCCCGCGTCGTGGCGGCTGGGCCGCGTCTTGAAGGAGCGCTGGCAGCGGGGACATTCGCGCCGCACGAAGCCCGCCTTGTCCCGCGGCAGCTCCAGCCACGCCATGTCCAGCTCCGGCAGGTTCATGCCAGCCCCCGCCGGCGCCCCAGCGACGCGACGGCCAGCACGAACGCGATGAGCGAGAACACCAGGAGCAGGTGCACCCACTGCCCCTCCGTTGAACCGGTGATCAGCCCCATCACCCACAACACCATCAAGATGATGCCCATGGTCCAGTACACGCCACGCCTCCCGCCACACAGGGCCTCGGATAATCAGACCGGGCGCAAGCTAGGAACGCGGAGGCAGCGCGGCAACAGGTGGAGCTTTCTGCAGGGTCAGGTTGGGAAACAAACTTCCCAGGCCGGGCATTTTTTCCGGACGCCGAGGGCCATGCCGGTCCTGTTTCAGCCCCTCTCTTAAGGATCCGTGAGGCAGCTGGCGCACGCTACGTACGCTGGCACGTTGCCTGCTTAGCCGCTGGGTGTGGGCGAGTCAGCGGGCGCGTGTGGTCGGGCGCCAGGGGAGGGCGTGATGAGGGGTTGGACGGTGGCGATGGCGGCGGCGGTGGTGCTGATGGGGACGAACGCGGTGGCGTTCCCGGTGCAGGTTCCGGTGGGTGCGCAGGGGGAAGCGCCGGACGTCGCGGCCCTGAGGGCGCAGCTGGCGGAGAAGGACGCACAGCTCAAGGCCGCCCTGGCCCGGTTGCAGCACTATGAGGACGAGGCGGACTACCTCCGCGCGGAGCAGATGGGCGTGGCCGAGGCCGTGCGCGCCTCCGGGCTCCCGGAGCGGCAGCAGCGCCGGCTGGCGGTCTCCATCGTCCGCGAGGCGGAGCGCAACAACCTGGATCCGCTGCTGGTGGTGGCGCTGATCCGCTGCGAGTCGTCCTTCAACAACTACGCGGTGTCCGGCGTGGGCGCCATGGGCCTCATGCAGGTGATGCCGGACACGGGCAAGTACCTGGCGGAGAAGTCCGGCTGGCGGCTGGGCCGCCACACCAACCTGTTCGACTTCGAGACGAACGTGAACCTGGGCACCGCGTACCTGGCGGACCTCATCAGCCGCTTCGGCTCCGTGGAGGGCGCGCTCGTCGCCTACAACGCAGGCCCGGGGCTGGCCAAGCGCATCCTGGCCAAGAAGGAAAACCGGGTGAAGTTCATGGCCGGTTACCCCGCCAAGGTCGTGAAGGAGTTCCGCAAGCTGAAGGCCCAGCAGGAGCGCGCCATCAGCCTGCGTGCCGAGCAGCCGACAGCCGACCGCAAGGGTTGACCGCTGCGTGACATGCGCTCCGCCCGGTCGCCAACACTCCAGCCGAAGTTGCATGCCCGGCACTGACCTGATCGCCGGTGAAGGTGCACTGTTCGGCTCCGGCTGTGCACCCCCACCCCGCGGTGGGAACCCGGACCACCCCTGTGGTCCGGAAACGTGCGGCAGCCGCCATCACATCGCGGGTGGCACACACGTGCACACCTTAGCGGGAGCGCGGATCATGACGGGGCTTCAGATTCATCGGGAGGAGGAGGCGGCGGGTCGGATCACGCTGCGCCTGGAAGGAACGCTGGACGGCCGCACGGCCCAGGAGCTGCGCAACTCGCTCCAGGCGCTGGGCCAGAGCGAGGTGGTCCTGGACTTCGCGCACCTGCGTGAGTTCAAGGACAGCGCGGTGGGCATCCTGACCCACGGCCTGAAGGACGGCGCCGTGCAGCTGCGCGGGCTGGCGACGCACCACGAGCGGATGTTCCGCTACTTCGGCGTGCTGGCCTCGCCGACGACGCACCGGGCGTACTACACGCCCGAGGACATCCTCTCCGTCTGAGGATGAAGGGCCCTCCGGGCCGTGTGCATCCCCGGCAAGTGCCCGCGCCTCCAAGGCAAGCGGGCATCCGGCGTGGAACACGGGCGGCCTGGAGGGGTGCCGGCGGGCGTTTGCCTGGGCTAGAGTCCGCGCCCAGATGACCCAGCCCGCTCGCGTCCTCGGTCCAGTTCCCTCCCCTGCTTCCGCGCGCGCGGTGATGGAGCGGCTCGCCGCCCAGCTTGGCCGCGCCGTGCAGGGAAAACCGGAGGAGGTGCGGCGCGTCGTCACCTGCGTGGTGGCCGGCGGGCACCTGCTGCTGGAGGACATGCCCGGCGTGGGCAAGACGACGCTGGCGGAGGCCCTGGCCCGCGCGTGCGCCCTGTCCTTCGCCCGCATCCAGTTCACCGCGGACCTGCTGCCGGCGGACATCCTGGGCGCGCAGGTGTTCCACGCGCAGACGGCCACCTTCACCTTCCGGCCCGGGCCGCTGTTCCGGCAGCTGGTGCTTGCGGACGAGCTCAACCGCGCGCCCCCGCGCACCCAGTCCGCGCTCCTGGAGGGCATGGCCCAGGGCCAGGTGTCGCTGGACGGGCAGACCCACGCGCTGCCCTCGCCCTTCACGGTGGTGGCCACCCAGAACCCGGTGGACTTCTCCGGCACCTATCCGCTGCCGGACTCGCAACTGGATCGCTTCCTCGTGCGCCTGTCCCTGGGCCACCCGGCGCCGGACGTGGAGGCGCGCCTGCTCACCACGCGCGGCGCGGCGTCCCCTCTGCCGTCGGTGGAGGCGGTGACGGGGCCGGAGGAGCTGGCGTCGCTGCGTGAGTTCACCCAGGACGTGAAGCTGGACGCGACGGTGGCGGACTACGTGGTGCGGCTGGCTCGGGCCACGCGCGAGCACGGCGACCTGGAGCGCGGCGCGTCCACCCGCGCGGTGCTGGCGCTCGGGTCCGCGGCCCGGGCGCAGGCTTTGTGGGAAGGGCGCGACTTCGTCACCCCCGGTGACGTGCGCGCCATGATGGTGCCCTGCTGGGCGCACCGCGTGCTCTTGAGGAGCGCCGTGCAGGGCGTGTCCGCGCGGGACGAGGCAGCACACCTGGTGGAGGAGATCGCCCGCAAGGTGGCGGCGCCCCGGTGAAGGCCCCTGCCCGCCCCCCACTCAAGGCGCGGCTGCGCGCCCTCCTTCGTCCGCCGCGCACGCTGTCGGTGACGAAGACGGGCCGCACGTACCTGGTGGTGACGTTCGGCGTGGGGCTGGGCGCGCTCAACACGGGCAACAACCTGCTCTACCTGCTGCTGGGCCTGCTGCTCAGCATGGTGGTGGTGTCCGGCGTGCTGTCGGAGCGCTGCCTGCGCGACCTGACGGTGCGCCGGGTGGGCGCGGACGCGGCCTTCGCGCGCGAGCCCTTCGCCTACCGCTGGGCGGTGTCGCGCAAGAAGGGGCACGGCTTCGCGCTGACGTTCTCCGAGGACCTCTCCCCGCTCACCGGCACCGGGAAGCTGGGGCACCTGTCCGCGGGCAAGGAGCACATCGTCCGGGCGGACCTGGCCGCGCCACACCGGGGGCCCGTGCGCCTGTCCGGCGTGCGCGTCACCACCACGTGGCCCCTGGGCCTGTTCGCCAAGACGCGCGTGTTCTCCCTGGAGGGAACGCTGCTCGTGTATCCGCGCCGTGGCTACGCCTGCAAGGAACCGGGGCCCGCGGAGAAGGGCCCCCGGGGCGAGTCAGGCAGCCCGCGCCACCTGGACGGCACCGGCGATGTGGCGGGCCTGCGCGAGCTTGCCCCGAACGAGGACGCGCGCCGCATCCACTGGCTGAAGAGCGCCGCGGCGGGGCGCCTCCTCAAGGTGGAGCGCGAGCGCGAGGAGCGCCGCATCTGGAAGCTCGCGCTGGAGACGGGCATCACGGGTGACGCGCTGGAGCGCCGCTGTGAAGAGGTCGCCGCCCAGGCGCACCAGCTGCTGGACGCGGGACATGAGGTCGGTCTCCAGTTGCCGGAGCGCGCGCTGCGGCCCGCGGCGGGGGCTTCGCAGGAGCGGCGCATCCTCCAGGCGCTCGCGTGGGTGGGCTTCGAGGGCGCGGACGCAGGGACGGACTCCCGGGAGGCGGCGTGAAGCGCCCCTTGAGGCTGCGGCTCGCCCTGCGCGACCTGGCGGTGGGCTTCGCCTTCGCCGCGATGGCCATGTCCGGCCAGCTGCCCGTGTGGGTGCTGGGCGTCTTCATCGGAGCGCTGGTGCTGGCGCTGTGCGACGTGCGGCTCGTCGCGCGCTTCTCCCGCCTGTCCGCGCTGGGGCTGCTGATCGCCGCGGTGCTCCTGGGCCTCCAGCTGACGGCCGGCGCGATGAACGCGGTGGTGGCGGCGTGCGCCTTCGCGAGCCTCATCGCCGCGCAGCGGATGCTGTCCACGCCGGACGCCGCGGCGGAGGGACAGACGCACCTGACGGGCCTCTTGATGGTGGCCGGTGGCGCGGCGCTGTCGGGCGACATGACGTACGCGCTGTGCCTCATCGCCTTCGGGGTGCTGGCCAGCCTGGCGCTGGCGCTGGGCGTGGTGGAGGCGGCGGTGCCAGACGGCGAGCCCGTGCCGGTGCGCGCGGTGCTGCGACCGCTGTCCGTGGGCGTGATGTTCGCGGTGGCTGGCGCGGTGGCGTTCTTCGTCCTCTTCCCCCGCCTCAACTGGGCCATGGTGGGGCCGCGTTCGGCGCCGGGCTTCGGCGCGGTGAGCAGCGCGGGCTACTCCAACACCGTGCGGCTGGGCGGCGCGGGCACCATCAAGGGCAACCCGCGCGTGGTGCTGCGCGCCACGCTCACGCCGGATCCGGGCCGCGAAGCGCTGGACGCCTACTGGGTGGGCCGCACCTACGACACCTTCGACGGCATGGAGTGGACGAACGTCGTCGGCGCGCAGCAGACGGAGCGGCAGATCACCCTGCGCCCCGCCAGCGACACGCTCCTCCACCAGCGCATCGAGCTGCTGCCCGCGTACGGCGCCCGCACGCTGATTGCCCTGGAGACGCCCTCGCGCCTGGGCAACGCCATGGCGCACACGCCCACCGGCACCCGGAACAGCCCGGTGCAGCTCCAGGGCGGGGGCGAGGTGCGCTTCACCGTCACCGCGCCCTCGTACACCTACGAAGCCTACAGCCTGCCGCCGGACGCGACGAAGGGCATGTCCGACGGCCTGGTCCAGGTGGAGCGCGACCAACTCCTGGCGCTGCCCGAGCACCTGGACGCGCGCGTCGCACAGCTCGCGGCGCAGGTGCTCCAGGGAGAGAAGGAGCCGCTGGCCGCCGCGCGCAAGCTCGCCACCTTCCTGCAGCGCGACTACGGGTACACGCTGGAGCAGGCAGGCACGCCGGAGGATCCGCTGGCGGAGTTCCTCTTCGTGCGCAAGGCGGGCCACTGCGAGCACTTCGCCACCGCGCTCACGCTGATGCTGCGCACACAGGGCATCGGGGCGCGGCTCGCCACGGGCTTCTATGGCGGCGCGCGCATGGACGGCGGCTACCTGGTGCGCGCGGGCGACGCGCACGCCTGGACGCACGTGCTCGTCCCGGGGCGAGGCTTCGTCACCGTGGACGCGACGCCCCCGTCGAACCGCACGAGCCAGGGCTCCGTGCTGCTGGAGAAGGTGCTCGCGCTCTATGAAGCGGTGGAGTCGCGCTGGCGCAACTCCGTCGTCGACTACTCCTTCCGCGACCAGTTCGAGCTGGCGAGCGCCCTGGTCCGCCCGCCGCGCCGTGCGCCCGGCGCCCCCGCCAACGAAGGCCCCAGCCGCCTGCCCCCGCCCCGCGCGTGGGTGACGGCCGCCGTCGTGGCCTTCGTCATCTGGCGCGCGGGCCGCTTCGTCTCCCGCTGGACGGGCCGCGCCCCGGTGCTGGAGGCCACGCGCTTCCTCGACCGGGTGGATGTGGTGCTCCAGAAGGCCCATGTGCCGCGCTTTGAACACGAGACGCTGGAGGACCTGACCACGCGACTGGCGCGTGAAGGCCATCCGCTGGCGCTGGCGTTGACGCCCCTCACCCGCCGCTACCTGGAGGCCCGCTTCGGCGGCCGTGCCCTGCGCGAGGGAGAGGCCGAGCACCTGCTCGCCACCTTGCGCCGCGCGCTGGATGCGGAAGCCGCCCGTCGAGCAGTAAAGCCGGCCGGACAGGCGGGCCCTACCGCCCGCGCCTCCTGAGCGGAAGAGAAGTGCCCTCTGGAGGGAAGCGGGCTTCCGTCGCCGGTCGCTCGCCCTCCCCAGGAACGCCCGGCCGAGGTGGAGAAATGTCTCCACAGCCGCCACCCGTCGCCATTAAGCGTTTCACGCAACCCCATTCGCGAACGTCATGGCGACGTGCGCTCGAGGGCACCGCGCCGTGCATTTTCTCCCCTCGCAGACCCGCGGTTTTCCTACCGGCCACGGGTAACGGTTACAGACCGTTGCCAGGGGACGCCCATCTGCGCCTTCCAACCCCTCGGAGACACACGCGAATACATCCAACCCTGGTTGGCATCCCGGTTGCTCAGGGCAGACACGTCAAGTTGTAGGACTTGAACCCAGAGCACCTTTCAAGCGCCTCCGCCGCGGCAGGAGGCCCGATTTGGAGAATCCATCCATGCAGGCTTCGACCGAGCAGTCGTCCAATTCTGGCTCCCTCGCGATGTATCTCTCGGAGATCAACCAGTACTCGCTCCTGAAGGTGGAGGAGGAGCAGGAGCTGGCGCGCCGGTTCATCAAGGGTGACCTGGCCGCGGGCCACCGCCTGGTGACGAGCAACCTGCGCTTCGTGGTGAAGGTCTCCTACGAGTACCGCTCCTACGGCATCAAGATGTCGGACCTCATCCAGGAGGGAAATATCGGCCTGATGAAGGCCGTGCAGAAGTTCGATCCGGACAAGGGCATCCGCCTCATCTCGTACGCGGTGTGGTGGATTCGCGCGTACATCCAGAACTACATCCTGAAGAGCTGGTCCCTGGTGAAGCTTGGAACCACGCAGGCGCAGCGCAAGCTGTTCTTCAGTCTGGCACGCACCCGCCGGGAGCTGGAGAAGCTGGGCAGCGGCGAGACCGTGGTGAACGTGGATGAGATTGCCCGCAAGCTCCACGTGAAGCCCGGCGAAGTGCGTGAGATGGAGCAGCGCATGGGTGGCCGGGACTTGTCCCTGGACGCGCCCATGGGCGAGGACGGCGGCAACAGCCACGTGGACTTCGTGGTGAGCGCGGCGGCGCCCCAGGACGACGAGTTCGCGGACAAGGAGGAGGCGGGCCTCATCAACAACCGCGTCCGCACCGCCCTGATGCGCCTGGACCCGCGCGAGCGCTTCATCATCGAGCAGCGCGTGATGAACGAGCGCCCCATGACGCTCAAGGAGCTGGGCGAGCACTTCGGCTTCTCCCGCGAGCGCGCGCGCCAGCTGGAGATCCGCGCCAAGGACAAGCTCAAGTCGGAGCTGGCCGCCCTGATGGCGGAGGTGGATCCGGAGACGCTCGCCGCCCAGGGCTGAGGGCTGTTTTCGCGCCCCGGCGGAGACCCTGCTAGAACGGGCCCCCTGATTTCCTGTCAGGAGTGCCTGCTTGTCCCACGGTTCCCCGCCGGTCGTCGATGATCGCGTCCCCCTCGCGGAGGCGCATGGTGCCCCGCACAAACCCTATGTGCCCCCCGAGCAGTCGCCCACGGAGCTGACCCTCCGCGGGCTGGTGCTCGGGTCGGTGCTGGGCATCGTGTTCGCGGCGTCGTCCGTGTACCTGGCCATCAAGGTCGGCCTCACGGTGTCCGCGTCCATCCCGGTGGCGGTGCTCTCCATCGCCATCTTCCGGGCCCTGGGGCGCTCCAGCATCCTGGAGAACACCATCGTCCAGACGACGGGCTCCGCGGGTGAGTCGCTCGCGTTCGGCGTGGCGGCGGCGCTGCCCGCGCTGCTCATCCTGGGCTACGACATCAGCCTCACGCACGCGTTCCTCACCGCCGCGCTGGGCGGCGTGCTGGGCGTGCTGATGATGATTCCCCTGCGCCAGGGCCTCATCGTCCAGGAGCACGGCAAGCTCACCTACCCGGAGGGCACCGCCAGCGCGGACGTGCTCATCGTCGGAGAGCAGGGCGGCACCAACGCCCGCACGGTCATCCTGGGTTTCATCATCGGCGGCGTCTACAAGTTCGCCTACTCCGGGATGAAGCTCTTCAAGGAGGCCATCGGCACGCCCATCAAGGGGCTCAAGGCCGCGACGCTCTCCACGGAGGTGTCCCCGGAGCTGTTGGGCGTGGGCTACATCATCGGGCCTCGCGTGGCGGGCATCACCTTCGCCGGCGGCGTGCTCAGCTACCTCATCCTCATCCCGATGATCTCCTTCTTCGGCAGCGGCATGGAGACGCCGCTGCTGGTGCACAACGGGATGCTGATCAAGGACATGTCGCCGGATCAGATCCGCAACGCGTACGTGCTCTACATCGGCGCGGGCGCGGTGGCGACGGGCGGCCTCATCAGCCTCATCCGCTCCCTGCCCACCATCGTGGGCGCCTTCAAGCGCAGCGTGGAGACGCTGCGCCAGTCGAGCACGCAGGGCGCCCTGCCCACGGTGCTGCGCACGGATCAGGACCTGCCCATCACGGTGGTGCTGGTGGGAAGCGCGCTGCTCATCCTCGCCATCTGGCTGGCGCCGCCGCTGCACGTGAACTTCATCTCCGCCATCCTCATCGTCATCTTCGGCTTCTTCTTCGTGACGGTGAGCGCGCGCATCACCGGTGAGATTGGCTCCTCGTCCAACCCCATCTCCGGCATGGTGGTGGCCACGCTGCTCGTCACCTGCCTCGTGTACCTGCTGTTCGGCTGGACGTCGTCGCCGGACCGCTTCATGGCGCTCACCACGGCGGCCATCGTGGGCATCGCCGCGTCCAACGGCGGCACCACCGCGCAGGACCTGAAGACGGCGTTCCTCGTGGGCGGCACGCCCAAGAAGCAGCAGATCGCCCTCTTCGTCGGCGTGCTCACCAGCGCCATGTTCATCGGCCTGGTGCTGGTGCTGCTCAACCAGGGCGCTACCGCGGTCATCCCAGAGGCGCACCCGGGTGTGCAGGTGACGGAGCTGACGCAGGAGACGCGCACCCAGCACACCTACCGCTGGTCGGTGTCCCAGGACGCGCTCACCCAGCGCGGCATGACGCCCGAAAAGCTCAAGCGCTCGCTGTGGGCGGAGCGCCTGGACGCGACGCCGGTGGACGGAGCGCTGGAGCTGCGCAGCTGGCGCCCGATGCCGCCCGAGCAGCTGTCCGGCCTCACGCTGACGCCGGCCAACGGCCCGTCACTGAAGCTGTCGGACGCGGGCGCCATCACCGCCGGTCCGGACCGCGTCTACAAGGAAGGCTTCGTGCGCGGCGCGGACACGCCCGTGCCCGCCGGCCGCTATCTGGTGGATGACCAGGGCGCCATCCAGTACGTGGTGGACCCGGGCATCGGCGGCCGCATCAGCGAGTACGAGGGCCAGACGCTCACCCGCTACTCCGCGCCCAAGGCGCAGCTGTTCGCGCTCATCATCGACGGCATCCTCACGCAGCGGCTGCCGTGGGACCTGGTGCTGCTGGGCGTCTTCATCGCGCTGATGCTGGAGCTGTGCGGCGTGTCCTCGCTGCCCTTCGCGGTGGGCGTGTACCTGCCCATCAGCAGCAGCGCCCCCATCTTCGTGGGCGGCATGGTGCGCCACTTCGTGGACAAGCTGCGCGGTGGCAGCGCGGCGGAGTCCGAGTTCTCCCCCGGCACGCTGATGTCGTCCGGCTACATCGCGGGCGGCTCCATCGCGGGCGTGCTCATCGCGTTCCTGGAAATCGCCAGCGACGGGGCCTGGACGCGCGCCATCAACCTGCCCGCCCTCTTCGGGCATGAAGGCGCGGTGGGCTCCTTCCTCAACGCCGTGGGCGAGAGCGAGCTGGCGCACCCGACGTGGTCCAACGTCTGGGGCCTGGCGTTCTTCGCCGTCCTCACCGCGGTCCTGTTCCGCTCGGCCGTCAAGGGCAAGAGCGGCGCGGAAGCCCCGCCGCCGTCGCACTGACGGCTTGAAGCACCCTCCCCGCTTCGTGCTCGCGGGGAGGTTTACGTCACAGCCCGGGCACCGACGGCGGCACCTCCGTGTCGCCGCCGGCAGCGTCCGCCGACCCCTTCGCGCAGACGTACTCCGCGCGCAGCGGCGTCACGATGCCGAAGGTGAAGGCGTAGACGAACGGGCTCCACCACGGCCAGTACACGTCCACCCGGGACAGGCCATGCCGGCACTCCGCCGCGGCCACGTTGGACGTCGTCAGCCCCTCCACCAGGCTCACACCCGTCTGGGCCTCCGGTGCGCCATCGCGCGGCGCCGGACTGCGCACGCTCATGCGGAAGCAGCCCGTGAGGGACGCCAGGACCAGGGCGGACGCGGCCAGTCGCTTCATGGACGGGACTCCAGGCTGCAAAGGGACTCCTTGCGTAACACACCGGGGCTTCACCGCCAGTCCGCCCCATGTTGCCCAGGTGTCACGCCAACCCCCTGGATTCTGGGCAATTGTCGAATTGGGAGCCGGACCTGGACGGGAGTACACTCCAGGCTCCCCCCACCGGGGCCTTCCACCCCCTCCGGATTCTTCCAGGATTCATGGCACAGCCCCAGAAAGTCACGGACGCGACCGCGGAGCCGGAGCAGTCACCGGAGGTCCGCGAGAAGGTGGAGCTGGCGAAGACGTTCGCGTTCCACCTGCTCAAGGGCATCAAGCAGATTGGCATGTACCGCCACAACGAGGCGCGCTTCCCGGAGTTCCTCTCCAAGGCGCTGGAGGCCATCTCCACGTACACGGAGAAGTTCGGACCGCTCTCGCTGAAGGTGGAGCAGCAGAACTTCATGCTGCATGGCGAGCCGCTCTTCTCCGAGGAGTCGCCGCTCCCCTACAAGTTCTTCCGCGACGGCATCCGCCAGCTCATCTTCCGGCCGGGGCTGCCGCTGGAGGAGCTGGTCACCCTCACGCTCATCGCGCTGTCGGAGCCGGAGCGCGGCGCGGACGACGTGCTGGCGCAGCTGTGGCGCGCGGGCATGCAGCAGGTGGAGTACGTGGTGGTGGAGGGCTTCTCCATGGAGGGCGCCTCCGAGGACGAGGTCCAGGTGGAGGTGGACAAGGTGGTGGGCTACCTCTACTCCCGCCTCCAGACGAACTCGGATGACTTCCTGCGCTTCGCGCGCGTGTCCGCGGAGGACCTGGACGCGAAGCTGGACGGCGTGGAGCAGATCCGCGGCCTCGTCGTGGGCGGCCGGCACGCCTCCGACGAACTGAAGGCCCGCATCCAGCGCGACATCACCGAGGAGGAGAACGCGCGCCTCTTCCCCAAGCTGGTGGGCGCGGTGTTCCAGGTGGTGGAAGGCGGCGTGGATGACGCGGCGCTGCTGGAGGAGATCTTCCTGCAGCTCTTGGACATGCTGCTGCTCCAGGACGACTTCGCCACGGTGAACCAGATCGTCCTCAAGCTGCGCGCGCTCTCCCAGCGCGAAGGCGGCGAGGATCTGGGGCGCATGCTCAACAACTTCCTCCACAAGATGGGCGAGGAGCAGCGCCTCACGCGGCTGGGCGAGTCGCTGAAGACGACGCGCACGCGGCAGCCGCAGGACGTGACGCGCTACCTGCAGGCGCTGGGCGTGGACTCGGTGCTGCCGCTGCTCAGCGTGCTGGAGACGATTGAGCTGCCGGAGAACCGCCTGCTCATTGGCGACGTGCTGGCCACGTTCGCGCGCGACCTGCCGGAGCCCTTCGTCGCGCGCCTCTTGTCGGACCGGCCGCAGACGGTGCGCGACATGGTCTACATCCTGGAGAAGAGCAACCACCCGGAGCGGGTGAAGATGTTCGGCCAGGTGATGAAGAGCCCCAACCTGGTGGTGAAGCTGGAGGTCATGCAGATCATCGGGCGGGGCCGCACGGCGGAGGCCCGGCGCATCATCCTGGATGCGCTCACCGACGGCGTCGCGCAGGTGCGCATGCTGGCCGCGAAGCTGCTGCCGGAGTTCGACCGCGAGCGGGCCTTCACGGACCTGGTGCGGCAGGTGCGCGAGTCGAGCTGGGACAAGAAGACGTCTGACGAGAAGGCCGCCTTCTACGCGGCCATCGGGGCCACCAACCTGCCCGCCGCGCTGTCCATGATGCAGCAGTTGCTGACGGTGAAGCCGTCACTGCTGAACAAGCGGCGCGTGATGGAGGACAAGCTGCTGGCGATCATGGGCCTGGGCGGCGCGGGCTCCATCCAGTCCTACAAGATGTTGCAGGGCGTGTTGGAGGACAAGGCGCAGCCCTTGGACGTCCTCACCGCGGCCCGCAAGGCGATGTACCAGACGCGCAAGGCCCTGTTCGGGGACTCGGCGCTGCCGGAAGAGGCGAGCTGACACCATGGCCGACAATCTGAAGATCAATCAGACCCAGGACGAAAACCTGGGCGAGTACGGTCGAGAGCACAACGAGAAGCTCCAGAACCTGTCGCGCTCCATGCTCGCCGGCCTCTACATGCTGGTGCGCTCGGTGAAGATGTATGACCCGGAGAACGCCGTCTTCGAAAAGCCGCTCCACCAGCTCCAGGACATCATCAACCAGATCATCGGCAAGGAAGGCCGGCTGGAGCTGACGGGCGTCAAGGACTCGTACTACCTGAACGGCATGCTGGTGAAGGTGGACCTGAACTCCATCGAGAACCAGCGCTACCTGCTGTCGGAGATGCGCGCCAAGGACGTGGGCGGCATCACGCTGACCAAGCCCGTCACGGTGCAGGAGCTGAAGAACTTCGTCTGGATCTTCAGCAAGGAGCAGTCCACCGCCGCGGAGGAGGACGGCCTGCAGGGGCGCAAGCTCCTCAACATGCGCGTGGCGAAGTTCTCCAAGCTCAAGGAGAAGCTGAACAAGGACATGGACACGCCGGGCGACCAGAAGGTCGACCGCAAGAAGTACGCGATGACCGTGTACGCCCGCGCGGTGTTCTTCCTGCAGAAGTACCTGGAGTCCGTGCGCGCGGGGAAGCCCATCGGCTCGTCGCGGGCGCTGCGCCTGGTGCAGGACTTCGTGGACATCTCCTACGATCAGCGCACCCACTTCCTGGGCATGACGACGCAGAAGCGCGAGGAGGACTACCTCGTCTACCACCAGGTGAACGTGGCGCTGATGTGCATCGTGTTCGGCGCGGAGCTGGGCCTCACCAAGCCGCAGCTGCGCGACCTGGGCTACATCGCGCTCTTCCACGACGCGGGCATGACGACGCTGCCGGAGGAGCTGGCCACCAAGCGCGGCGCGCTCACCGCGGACGAGAAGACGACGGTGGCCCGCGCGCCGCTCATCAGCGTGCGCAACATCCTGATGGAGAAGGGCTTCAGCCGCTCCACGCTCCTGCGCGTGGTGACGACGTTCGAGCACAAGACGGACTACGGCACCGCCGTGCGGGACGCGCGCGGCAACATCCAGATGATCATCCCCAAGACGAACCTGGGGGTGTACGCGAAGATCATCGCCATCTGCGACGCGTACGACGCGCTCACCTCCCGCAGGCCCTACCGGGACGCGTACGGCCCGGAGGTGGCGCTGATGCTGATGTGGACGGAGATGCGCCAGAAGTTCGACCCGGAGCTGCTGTCCGTCTTCATGCGGGTGATGGCCATCCAGCCCATCAAGGTCCTCTCCCGCCGCCAGCAGCAGATCAGCGTTTCCGGCCTGTAGCCTTCTTCGCCGCCGGCTTCTTCGCCGCGGGCTTCGCCTTCGTGGGCGGGCCCGCGGGGACGCTCGCCTCGCGCAAGCGCGTGAGCGCCTTCTGGAAGTCCTCCGGGAGGGGGGCTTCAAGGTCCAGCGCCTTGTGGGTGCGCGGGTGTTCGAAGGCCAGGCGCCACGCGTGCAGCGCCTGGCGGCCCACCGCCTCCTGCGCGTCCGCCACCGCGCCCTTCGCCTTGCGGCCGGCGCCGTAGAGCGCGTCGCACAGGAGCGGGTGTCCGGCTTCCGCCAGGTGGACGCGGATCTGATGCGTGCGGCCGGTGAGCAGGTCCACCTCCACCAGCGCGGCGCCGTCGAAGGCCTCGCGCACGCGGAACAGGGTGATGGCGGTCTTGCCCTCCTTCACCTTGCCGGTGAACTTCTGCCGGTGGATGGGGTGGCGGCCGTAGAGCGTCTCGATGCGCCCTTCCGCGGGCGGCACGCCATGCACCAGGGCCAGGTACGTCTTCTGGACCTCGCGCGTCTTGAAGGCCTTCTGGAGCGCCACCAGCGCCTGCTCGTGCTTGGCGACGACGAGGCAGCCGGTGGTGTCCTTGTCCAGCCGGTGGACGATGCCGGGGCGCAGCTCGCCGCCCACGCCGGCCAGGTCCTTCACGCGGTGCAGCAGCGCGTTGACGAGCGTGCCGGACGCGTGGCCCGCGCCCGGGTGCACCACCATGCCGGCGGCCTTGTCCACGACGACGAGGTCGCGGTCCTCGTGCAGCACGGACACGGGCAGGGCTTCCGCCTGCGGGATGGCCGCGACGGGCGCGGGGATGTGGAGGGACAGCAGCTCCCCTCCGCGCAGACGCTGCGCGGCCTTGGCGGGCTTGCCGTCCGACAGCACGTGGCCGTCGGCGATGAGGCCCTGGAGGCGGGAGCGCGTGAGGTCCGGGAACGCGCGGGCCAGGTACGCATCCAGTCGCTCACCCCGGGCTTCGGGGAGGGCACGGTGCTCGCGCGTGTCGGGTGCGGCCACGGAGGAGGGCGCTACCAGATCTTCGACTTCACGTGCGCCTTGGAGCGCAACACGATGTCGTTGATGGCGCGCTCGAAGAAGTTCGCCTGGGTGCTGATCTCCACGCTCACGCGGCTCTTGTAGAGCGCGCGCCCCTCTTCCAGTTCCTCCTTGAGGACCTCGAAAAGGTTGTCCTGCTCGATGCCCTTGATGATCTTCTGCTCGTTGTAGAGCGAGATATCGGAGGCGATCGCGCGAGCGAGTCGCATCGCCTTGACCTTTTCCTCTTCCGTCATCGTGCCACTACTTAGGCACCCACCCCGTGCGAGTCAACTTTTCCCGTCGCATGGCAGGGGGCCCGGCCGACTCCCGGTCAACGGCCCGACTTGGCGGGTTTCTCGGAGAACAGCGCGAGGTAGCTCTTGGACACTCGCAGGGGGTCCAGACCCAGCTCGCGGGCGAGGTTCATGAGGATGCCGCGCAGGTACACGGTGGTGGGGAGCGCGGTGTAGCGGTCCGCCTCCACGTTCTCCAGGTGACGCACGGAGATGCGGGTGCGGTCGGCCAGCTGCTGGATGGAGAGGCCCCGGGCCTCGCGGACGCGGCGGAGCAGTTCGCCGTTGAACTCGGCGTCCGAGGGGATGTCCACGCCCCGGGGGCGGGCCTCGCGGACCTTGGCGGCCACCTGGGCCAGCGCGGACTCAGCGGTCGCGATGGCGGAATCCTGAGCCAGGACCTGGGCGTCCCCGAGCTTGCGGACCGTGGGGCCCTTCACCGTGGGGCCCTTCACGGTGCCCGGCCCCGTGGGGCCCTTCTGCGGCGAACGCGAGTCGCCAGGGCGAGACGACGTCAGGGGCCGAACGGCGGCGCGGGAGGCCCCGGTGGCGGGGATCCGGGCCAGCGCGGTCGTACTGGAGTCCAGGGTCGGAGTGCCCGGAGCGGGGTTCGGATCCGACTCGCCCTGGGTGGTCGTCACCGCGGCCGCGTCGGAGGCGGGCGCGAGGCTGGCGGCCACGGATCCGGCCTCCGGGGCCTGGGGCGCGGCGCTGGCTTCCGGCGCGGGCGTCGCGGCGCCAGCTTCAGGCACGTGAGTCGCGGCAACTGGCGCGGAGGGCGTGGCGCTCTCTTCCGGCGTGAGCGGCGCGGCGGGCGTGGCGCTGACCTCGGCCACGGGCGACACGGCCACGGGATGGGGGTCCGTCACGGGCTGGGGAGCCGGGACCCCTGTTGCCTCGGAGGCAACAGGCGCATCGAGGGCCTCCACGCGGTCTGGTGCGACCGCTGCGGAAGGCTCCGCGGCTTCCGGGGGCTCGACGGAGGAGCTCGCGGGCGCGGAAACGGATCCAGCCGGAGGCTCGGCTTCCGAAGGGGACGCGACCGCATTGGCAGGGGTCTCGGCCGGGGCAGGTGCCTCGTCCTTGGGTGCCGAGGCAGCCGGCGCGTTCTCGGCGATGGAGGACTTCGCGTCCACGGCGGGGGCCGGCGCTTCGATGACTCCCCTGCCCTGGCCGCGCAGCGGACTCGCGGGGACGTAGACGAACGACAGGCTCCGGGTGAACGAGGCACGGAAGGCCTCCACCACCGCCACGCCTCCCACCATCACCGGCTCGGAGGGCGCGCCTGGCGCGTCCATCCCCGAGGACTCCTGCCGCTTCGACTCCTCACCCCGCATCCGCTCCTCGCTCTTTCCAGGCGTCCCGCTCGCGCGAGCCGCCTCCCCTTCATCGTCGTTCACGGACGTAGCGGCCTTCAGTCGCGACTCCGCCTCCAGCCTTTCGGCATCCACCGCGCCCGCGGCCTTCGCCAGCGCCGCCGCAGCGGTGGCCAGGGCCTCCGCGACACGCGCGGCCGAGTCCACCGCGCCCGCGGCCTCCGCCGTCGCGGCGGCCTTCGCCAGCCGCTCCGTGGTCAGCCCGATGGAGCGGTCATACTCGACGCGCAGGTCCGCGTCGGTGAGCATCTCCATCGCTTCGTTCATCCGGTCACGCAGCGCTTCCACCTGATCCGGATCCCCCAGCGCGTACACCGCGATGGAATCCGGCGAATACAGCTCCATCAGGCGCTGGTGGGCCGCGCGGATGTCCGCGTCGCTCGCCGTGGGCGGCACCTCCAGGATCTCGTAGTAGGTCTGCTGCGCGAAGGGCTTCATGGGATGGCGGACTCGGGGGAAATGCCGTCGAGTGTCAGGATACGCGCGGCGATGCGCTGGAGTCCCTGGGATACGGGCGAATCGGGCCGCTCGAGGAGCACCGGCTTGCGCTTGCGCACCGCGCGCCACGCTTCATCGTCGTGGCGCAGGGCGCCCAGGTCATCCATGTCGATACCGAAGAACTTCTTCCACGCGGACACCATCGCGGCGCCCACCTTCTCGTCCGCGTCCGTGCGCGCCTGATTGACGACGAGCCGCACGTGGAACGCCGCCAGCTCCCGCTCCAGCCGCTCCGCGTCCGAAGGGGCCTTGCGCCGCACCTGCGCGACGATGTCGTGCAGCGTCCGCAGGGCGCCCTCACGGGTGGACAGCGCGCCCTCGACCATGTCCTGGATACCGTAGCGCGCCTCCGTCTGCTGGAGCTTGCGGAAGAAGGCCGCCTTGACGAAGCGGTACGCGTTCTCCACGGACGTGGGCTCCGGCAGCACGACGAGCAGGCCGTGGTCCGCGATGAGGAAGAAGTCGAGCGTGTTGAAGCTGGTGCCCGCGCCCAGGTCCAGGATGAGGTAGTCCGCCGTCGTCTGGGACAGCAGCGTGCGCAAGAGCTTCTGCTTCTGCGCGTACTTGAGGTTCGCCGCGTCCAGCGAGTCCTGCGCGCCGGCGATCAGCGACAGTCCCGGCACGCCGGTGGAGACCATCACCTCTTCGAGGTTGGCCTTCCCGCGCCGGAGGAAGTCCGACAGCGTGGACTCCGGAGGGCCCACGCCCAGGCACGTGTGCAGGTTGGCGCCGCCCAGGTCCGCGTCCACGAGCAGCACCTTCTGGCCTGCCTGCGCGAGCGCGACGCCCAGGTTCGCGGACACCATCGACTTGCCGATGCCGCCCTTGCCGCCGCCCACCGCGATGATCCGCCGCGCGCGGGAGCGCCGCGCGAGTCCCGCTGGACCCGAGGGCGATGCGTCATTGCCTGCACGCGGCGAAGTGCCAGCCAGGGGGGCGGGAGCGGATGGAGGCAAGGG
>NZ_RAWR01000126.1:0-30458 GCF_003986945.1 Corallococcus sp. AB018
GCCCCCACGCGTCCCCATGCCAGTGGCCGCCCCACCGTCGGCTCCACCGAGACCCGCGAGACGCCCGCCGCCGTCCCGGACGTCGAGCCCCCCGCGGACTCCACCTCCGCGGAGCCCATCGTCTTCAAGCTCGTGCGCGAGAGCCCGCTCGACCCGAAGCCCTACCGCGGACTCGTGGACCACTTCGACCAGCGCGGCGACTCCACCCGCGCCGCGCTCATGCGCGAGCTCGCCGACGCACTGGAGGGCCGCGAAGTCCCCGCGCCCCGCGTGCTGCGCGCGCCCCTCACCAACCAGGAGCGCGCCGGCCTGCGCCACCCAGGCCTGCGCACCCCGTCCGGGGAGCTGCTCGCGTGCGTGGGCATCGCGCTGTGCCGGCTGTTCCCGTCGCCCGCTCGCATCGCCAACACCACGGAGCCCCTGCGCGCCTCCTCTGGCCCGGGCGCAGCCGCAGTGCTCGACGCACTGAACAGCACCGCGCGCCTGCTGGGCGTGCCCCTGCCGGAGCTCGTCGCGGGCGACGACGACAGCGCCAACATCACCCCGCTGCACACCTCCGCCCCGCGCCTCGTCGTGGGCCGGCAGCTCGTGCAGCAGCCCCCCACCAACGCCGAGCTGCGCTTCCACGCCGGCCGCGCGCTGTTCTCGCTGTCACCGGACCTGCTCGCCCTGCGCGCCCTGCGCAAGGACCACCTGCTGCGCGCGCTCGCGCTCCTGTCCTCCGTCCTCAAGAACCCCAAGGATGCCGGCGACGACGCCCGCGTGGTGCGCGAGTCCCTGTCTCCCAGGGCCCTGGAGCGCGCCGCCCTGCTGATGGAGCCCGGCACCCGCGACTTCGACGCGAACCTGCTCGTCGCCGCCGCGCGCGACTCCGCCAACCGCGCGGGGCTCGTCGCCTGCGGAGGCCCCGGGCCCTCGCTCACCGTGCTCCGGGCCCGCCGCCCCAACGATTCAGAACTGGAGGAGCTGGTCCGCTTCGCCGCCTCCGAGCGCTACCTTGCCCTGCGGGACGCCGTCGAAGCGGGCCGCGGACGCTAGAGCGGCTTCGCCTGGAGGCGCCTCAGTTCACCAGCAGCCGCAGCGTGAGCGACAGCACGCGCCCGTTCAGCCCGCCCAGGTCGTGCTCGTACGCCAGGTCCAAGCCGCCGCCGCCGGGCGACAGGAATCCCGCGCCCACCGTCACGCGCGATATTTTCTGGAAACCGTCGTACGTGTAGCCCGCGCGCAGCGGAATCGTCTGGTCGAAGATGTACTCCGCGCCGGTGTTGTACGTGAGCACCGTCGAGTCGCGCGTCTCGAAGTCCCCGCGCATGTCGAACGCCACCACCACCGCCTGCCCCACGTAGGCCGCGTGCGCGGAGAAGTAGCGCGTCAGCTCCACGTTCTCCGTGTCGATGAGGTTGTGCCCCGACACGCCCAGCGATAGTTGCTCGCTCAGCCGCACGAGGATGCCCGCGTCCATCGTGATGGAGTTGGCGAAGCGCGACTGGCCATTCAGTCGCAGGTAGTGCCCCGACAGGCCGATGAGCAGCGACTGCCCCAGGGGCAGCGCCGCGCCCAGCGTGCTCAGGTTCGCGGACGTACGCCCTCCGCCACGCCCCAGCGAAAGCCAGTGGTAGTCCACGCCCAGCGCCAGCCGGCCGCTGCTGGAGTCCGCCAGGCTGATGCCCAGGTAGCCCTCCTTGTTGCGTGGGTCGTACGCACCCGTGCCCTCGATGCGGTAGGCCGGGTACAGCGCCATCGCCGCCGGATTGCCCAGGAGTGCATCCGCACCCAGGCCCGTGGCCCGGTAGGCGCCGCCCATGCCCAGGGACCGGGCACTCGCGATGTTGCGCAGCTCATCGGCCCGTTCGGTCGTGGCGGCTCGGGCGAGGAAGGGGACCACGGAGAGCGTCAACGACAGGGCGGCGGCGATGGCACGGAGCGGCATGGCACCGGGGAATCTATCCGGCTTGCTGGGGTTCTGGGCCACCAATAGATTCCCCGCCCCATGTCCTCTCCTGACACGAAGGCAGCGAAGCTCATCCGCAAGTGCGTCATCCCCGCCGCCGGCCTGGGCACCCGTTTCCTCCCGGCCACCAAGGCCGTGCCGAAGGAGATGCTGCCCATCGTCGACACGCCCACCCTCCAGTACATCGTGGAGGAGGCGGTGAAGGCCGGCATGGAGGACGTCGTCGTCATCAACGGCCGCGGCAAGGGCTCCATCGAGGACCACTTCGACATCGCGTTCGAACTGGAGACCACGATGCGCGCGCGCGGGAAGACGGCGGACGCGGACCGGATGCGCGCCATCGCGAACCTGGTGCGCATCATCAGCGTGCGTCAGAAGGAGCCGCTCGGCCTGGGCCACGCGGTGCTGTGCGCCAAGAGCGTCATCGGCGACGAGCCCTTCGGCGTCCTGCTGGGCGACGACATGATCGACTCGGAGGATCCGGGCATCGGCCAGCTCGCGCGCATCTACCAGCAGCACCAGAAGGCCGTCATCGCGCTGATGGAGGTTCCGGAGAGCGAGACGCACATGTACGGCATCGCCGCCGGCAAGGACCTGGGCAACGGCGTCATCCAAATCGACCACGTGGTGGAGAAGCCCAAGAAGGGCACCGCCCCGTCGAACCTGGCGGTGATTGGCCGCTACGTGCTGCCCCCGTCCATCTTCCCCATCCTGGAGAAGCAGACCACGGGCGTGGGCGGGGAAATCCAGCTCACGGACGGCCTGGCCACGCTCCAGAAGACCGAAGGTCTGCTGGGCTACAAGTTCCAGGGCCAGCGCTACGACGCCGGTGACAAGGTGGGTTACCTCAAGGCGAACATCGCCTATGCGCTCAAGCGCCCCGACCTGCGCGGAGGGCTCCTGGAGTACCTGCGCGAGGTCGTCAAGACGGAGAAGCCGTGAAGCGTCTCATCGCCGTATCCGCAGTCCTCGTGTCCCTCGCCGCCGGCGCCTACGTGCTGCCCGGCGGCTCCATCCTGCGGCGCATGGCCAACGCGCGGGAGGAGAAGCGCCTGTCGGCCTTCCGCGTGGAAGGCTCCGTCATCTTCTCCTCCACGGGCGTTGCGGAAGCGGGGGCCGCCCTCAACGTCCCCACGGACCGCCCGGAGCTCCAGGGTGACGGCGTGCTGTCCGCGAAGATTCCGGGCCGCTGCCGCTTCGACGCGAGCTCTCCGGACAGCAGCCTCAAGTCCTCCACCGTGCAGGTCTCCGGCAAGAAGCGCGTGGAGGGCAAGGAGCTGCCCGCCATCTCCGTGCTGGTGGCCCAGGTGTGCGCCATCCTCGCGCAGGACGCGGGCAGCGTGCAGGACACCAAGCTCGCCCAGGAGGCCTACCTCCAGGGGCTGGGCATCAACACGAAGGTGACGTCGCTCGCGCGCTTCGGCGGTGAGGTGGCCTTCGTCCTGGGAGACCCCGCGGAGGGCAAGCCCCAGTTCTGGGTCTACAAGGACGCCTTCCGGCCCGCGCGCCTGCGCTACTCGGACGCGTCCGGGGCGGCCTGGGACGTGCGCTTCCTGGACTACGCCTCGCCGGCCACCGGCGACTGGATGCCCCGCACGGTGGAGGTGTGGAAGGCGGGTCAGCGCGTGGTGCGCTTCACCGCCCTCAAGGCGGACAACCGCTCGGCCGTGCCGGACACGCTCTTCAAGTAGCGGCCCGCTTCGATTCGCTTGCGATGGGCGGGACTCACGGTGAAAGTCCCGCCCGTTCCAGGGCCGGGATATCCCCGGTTCCCGGCGCGGAGGCGATTCGCATGAAGCTCCATGGCAACCCGATGAGCACGTGTACCCGCAAGGTCCTCAACGTCCTGGCGGAGAAGGGCCACGAGGTCGAGTTCATCAACATCGACCTGATGAAGCACGAGCAGAAGACGCCCGCGCACATCGCCCGCCAGCCCTTTGGCGTGGTGCCCGCGCTGGAGCTGGACGACGGCTTCGTCATGTACGAGTCGCGCGCCATCAGCCGCTTCCTGGACCGCACCCTGCCGGGCCCGTCGCTGACGCCCGCGGACCCCAAGGCCTACGCGCTGATGGAGCAGTTCATCGGCGTGGAGCAGTCCTATTTCTCCGGCCCGGCGATGAAGATCGTCATGGAGCGCTTCCGGGGCACCAACAACGAGGAGAACATCGCCAAGGGCCGCGAGGGCCTGAAGCGTCCGCTGGAGGTCCTCGACGCGGCGCTGGCGACCCGGCCGTACCTGGCGGGCAATGACTTCACGCTCGCCGAGGTCTGCTTCGCGCCGTACATGGAGTACCTCTTCGCCATGGGGGAGAAGGACACCGTGGCCCCGTACAAGAACGTGATGGCCTGGTGGGACCGCGTGTCCAACCGCCCGTCCGTGAAGAAGTCCGTCGGCCGCTAGTCCGCCCGCACGCCCCTCATTCGCGCAGGCCACCCGGGCCTCTTCCGCACCCTGTCTTCCAGGGTCGGGAGGGGCCCTTCGTGCTTCCAGGGCACCGAAGGATGTCAGACGCCCGGGGCACAGTGGATCCCGGGTGCAGGACGGGCGGGCCGGGGACGCTGGCGGCAAGAGGTCGGTCATGGAGCAAGAGCACTTCGCGCTGGGTGGTTTTCCTCGGGCACAGGCAGAGGCCCCCTCTCGCGGTTCCATTCCGTTGCGGACGCGGCGTACGGATGTGGGAAGGGAAGTGTCGGAGCGGGAGCACGCCGCTACAGTGCGCCCCGTCGTGAGCGCCACTCCCGCCCAACTTGCCTCTGTCGCCGTGGGCCGTCCCGTGCGCGGGGAGTTCACCTACCTGGTGCCGGAGGCGCTCGCGGGCAACCTCGCCCCGGGCCAGCGCGTGCTCGTGCCCTTCGGCCGGGGCATGGCGCTGGGCTTCTACCTGGGGCCCGCGAACGCACCGGTGGAAGGCGGCGTGCGGCTCAAGCCCATCCAGCGCGTGCTGGAGGACTCGCCGTCCCTGCCCAAGGACCTCATCGCGCTCCTGCGCTTCACCGCGGAGCACTACCGCTATCCGCTGGGAGAGGTCATCCGCGGCGCGCTGCCGCCGGGCCTCTCCACCGCGGTGGACGAGAAGGAAGCGAAGCCGGACATCCAGTTCTTCGTGGAGGCGCTCGTCACGGAGGTGCCCCCGCAGCTGGCCCGCGCCCCGGCGCAGGTCGCGGTGCTCCAGTACCTCCTGGCGGTGGGCGGACGCGCGCCGCTGGACGAGGTGACGCACGCCATCCCCGGTGCGCGCGAGACGCTGAAGAAGCTGGCGACGCGCAAGTTCGTGAAGTGGGTGGAGGTGACGCTGCAGCCCGGCGTGCGCGAGGGCCTGGTGCAGAACCGCCCGGACCGCCTCACCCCGGAGCAGGCGCTGGCGGTGAAGGAGCTGCAAGGCGCCGTCGACGCGGGCGGCTTCCAGCCGTACCTCCTGCACGGCGTCACCGGCAGCGGCAAGACAGAGGTTTACCTGCGCGCGGTGGAGCACACGCTCGCGCGCGGCCTGGGCAGCCTGGTGCTGGTGCCAGAAATCGCGCTCACGCCGCAGCTGGTGGGGCGCTTCCGCAGCCGCTTCGGCGGCGACGTGGCGGTGCTGCACTCGGGGCTGAAGGACCGTGAGCGGCTGTTCCACTGGCAGGCGTTGCGCAAGGGCACGGTGAAGATCGCGGTCGGTGTGCGCTCGGCGGTGTTCGCGCCGGTGGAGCACCTGGGGCTCATCGTCGTGGACGAGGAGCACGACCCGTCCTTCAAGCAGGACGAGAAGCTGCGCTACCAGGCGCGCGACCTGGCGGTGGTGCGCGGCAAGCAGGCCAGCGCGGTGGTGGTGCTGGGCTCCGCGACGCCTTCACTGGAGACGCTCCAGAACACGCGCTCCGGCCGCTACAAGCTGATGGAGCTGAAGAACCGCGTGGACGACCGGCCCATGCCCACCATCAGCCTGGTGGACCTGCGCGTGGAGCGTCCGCGCGAGGGCCAGGTGACGGAAGAGGCGCCCATCCTCAGCCCGCAGATGCTCCAGGCCATGGAGGAGACGGTGGCCAAGGGGCAGCAGGTCATCCTGTTCCTCAACCGCCGCGGCCACAGCACCATCCTCCTGTGCGAGGTGTGCGGCCTGTCGCTCAAGTGCCAGGACTGCGACGTGTGCATGACGCACCACCGCTCGCAGAACCGGGTGGTGTGCCACTACTGCGGCGTGGCCTTCCCGGTCCCGGACAGCTGCCGCGAGTGCACCGGCCCGCTGCTCAAGCTCGGCATCGGCACGGAGCGCGTGGAGGCGGAGGTCCTGGAGCGGATGCCACACGCACGCGTAGCGCGGCTGGACCGCGACTCCGCGACGAGCGCGGAGAAGCTGACGGAGCTGCTGGCGTCCTTCGCGCGGCGGGAGCTCGACGTGCTGGTGGGCACCCAGATGGTGGCCAAGGGGCACGACTTCCCGGGCGTGACGCTGGTGTGCGTGGTGATGGCGGACACGTCCCTGGCGATTCCCGATTTCCGAGCGGCTGAGCGGACCTTCCATTTGTTGACCCAGGTGGCGGGGCGCGCGGGACGCGGGAAGGACCCGGGGCGGGTGTTGGTGCAGACCTACAACCCGGACGCGGAGCCGGTGAAGCGGATGCTGGCGCACGACTTCGACGGGTTCTCCAAGCAGGAGCTGGAGTGGCGCAAGGCGCTGGCCTATCCGCCCTTCGCGCGCATGGCGTCCGTCCGGCTGGAGGGCGAGCACCCGGAGCAGACCGCGGGTGTGGCTCGGTTCCTGGGGAACCTGGTGGGACGACACATGCCCCCGGCGTCGGCGGGGGTGCGCCTGTTGGGGCCGGCCCTGGCGCCCATCGCCCGCATCCGGGGCAAGACGCGCTGGCAGTTGCTCCTGAAGGCGCCGACACATGCGGCGCTCGCCCCATTGCTCGCCCGGTTGGAGGCGGCGTTGGCGGATGTGCCCAACGGGGTGAAGGTCGTCATCGACGTGGATCCCGGAGCCATGCTGTAGACTCCCCGGCTCCCCCATGGGCGCCTCGGTCCTCCTCGTACACGACGACATCGCAACCATCGCCGCCGTCCGGCGACTGCTGTCCCGCGAAGGGCACGAGGTCATCCTCGCGACTTCCGCCGCGGACGCGCTCATTGCTTTCGGGCATCACCTGCCGGAGCTCATCGTGCTCGCGCCGAGCGTGGAGAGCGACCGCGGGCGCGTGGTGTTGGAGGAGCTGGTGCAGCACCCGGAAGGCCACAAGGCGCGGGTGCTGCTGCTGAGTGAGCCCATCGAAGGCTTCAGCGCGCCGGTGGCGCCGCTGCCCCTGGACGGGCCGAGCTTCGTGACGCTGGTGGACACGTTGATCCGCGCGCCGGCGGAGGCGGATGGCTGGCGCGTGGTGGAGAACCGGACGCTGAGCGAGCCGGCGAAGGGGAGCGCCCCGGCGGACGAAGCCTGGCACGTGACGTCGCCGCGCTCGGTGGGCGGGGACCCCGCGCTGGCGAACGCGCTGTTCGGGGACCTGGCGCCGCTGAACCAGACGGACTGGGAAGTGGCGGCGATGACGCGCGAGGAGCGCAGCGCGCACGCCGTGCACCAGCAGCGCGAGCGCAGCACGCACCTGGCGATGAACGCCGCGCTGGAGCAGGCGCACCTGGAAGTGGAGACGGAGGCGATCGCCTCCATCGACTCCGCGCTGTCGGTGGGCACGAAGTCGCAGTGGACGGGGTCGGCGGAGGAGGGTGACTCCGGCGAGGCGTGGGGCGAGGAGGATCCGGACGCGAGCATCGGCTCCGAGTGGGACGCGGAGCCGCCGAACGCCGAGGATGCGCTCGAGGGCCGTCCACCGGAAGCGCGCACCACGTTGCGCTTCCCGTTCCCGAACGAGGAGGGCGAGGAAGATGCGCCCGCCGAGGGGCGGCTCGCGTTCCGTGAGGAGCCACTCACCCCGCCGGGGCTGAAGCCGGTGAAGTCCGCGCCGAAGCTGGGGGACGAGGGGTTCTTCGACGTCGACTCGGACGAGGACAGCGGGGCGGCGAAGGCGTCGGATCCGGAGGGCTCCGCGCCGCTGGCGTGGAAGGAACTGGAGCCGGATCCGGAGCTGGATGCGAGTGCGTCTCCGGGCGGCGTGGACGACTCCGACGAGACGGACTTCGGTTCGGTCGCGGACGACGTAGCGGCGGAGGAGCGGGCCGCGGCGGCGGGTGAGTCGCAGGAGGACGCGCCCTCGGAGCCGACCGCGGAGGAGCTGGCGGCGGCGGGCCTGTCGAACTGGGACGTGCTGGAGGCGGACCTCAAGGCCTCCGCCGATGCGCGCGAGCAGGAGGAGGAGTCCTCCTCGGACGCCGCGAAGCCGGTGGGGTCGGACTGGTTCGATTCCGAGACCGTCGAGGATGCGAAGACGGAGGGGGCCAGGCCCCTCCAGTGGGCGGAGCCTTCGGGCACCGCGAGCCCGGCGGCTGCGGCAAGCGCGAAGGGTGATGACGCGAAGCCGGGCAAGGCCGCGTCGCGTCCGGATGAGGTCACGGAATCGCGCGATGGAGGAACGGCGGACAGCGCCGCGCCTCGCGTGAACACCGAGAGGCCGCTGCGTGTCGCGGCCCGTGTCCCGCTGCGCTCGTCGGGCAAGAGCAGCGCGGGCGTCGTGGCGAGCGTGGGTGTCTCGTCCGCGAACCTGGGCGATGCAACAGGCACGGGAGGCAGTGCCGCCGTCTCGGGCAATGCGGCAGGCGCGGGTGGCAGCGTCGCGGCCTCGGGCACTGCGGCAGGCTCGGGTAGCAGCGTCGCGGCTTCGGGCAATGCGGCCGGCACGGGTGGTAGCGCCACGGCCTCATTCAATGCGGCGGGCTCGGGAGGCAGCGTCGCGGCTTCGAGCAATGCGACAGGCTCGGGCGGCAGCGCCACGGGCCTGAGCGACAAGTCCGGTGCGGCAACAGGCGGCACCTCCACGCGTCCGGGCAACGAGTCCGGCGCTGTTGTCGCGGCAGGAGCAGGCGATGCGGTGACGCCAGCCGGCTCCTCCGCGAATCCTCGCGACGGTGCAGCGGATGCAGTCGGTGCCTCGTCGCGCGCGGACGCCCGGCAGGAAGTCCAGGCACCACTGGTGCCCGGAGGCCTGCAGCGGGCGAACAAGACGCGCACCCAGGAGCAGGAAGCCCCCGCCCCCGCGCGCACGGACGCAGTCGAGCCGTCGTCGGATCTCGCCGCGGAGCTGGAATCGCTGCGTGAAGAGCTGGCGCTGGCCCACGCAGCCATCGAGGAGGCAGAGGCCCGGGCAGCGGACGCGGAAGCACTGGCCGAATCGGAGCAGTCGCTCCGCGTGGAGCTGGAAGACCGCATCGCGAGCGAAGAGCGAGCACGCGAAGACGCGAGGCTCGAAGCGGACGCGGAGGTGGAGGCCCGGAGCGCCGTGGAGGTGAGGGCCGAAGCGGAGGTCCACGCCCGCGCCCGAGCCGAGTCCCTGTTGAAGCAGGCCTCGGCGGCCCATGAGGCCTCGGAAGTCCGGGCCGAGTCGGCGACGGAGGCCCTCGCGGAGGTCGAGGCACGGCTCGCGTCCGAAGCCGGAGGCCGGGTGGAGGCTGAAGCCCGCGCGGAAGCCGAGGCTCGCGACCGCCGCGAAGCCGAAGCCCTCGCGGAGATGGCCCGGCTCGAGCTCGTCGAACTCGAGAAGCGGCTCGCCACGGAGGTCCAGGCGCGCGAGGAGGCCGAGCTCCGAGTCCGCCAGGAAGCGCAAACGCGCGAGGAGGCCGAAGCCCGCGCCGAGCTGGAGCTGGCCGCACGCACGGACGTGGAAGCGCGGCTCGAAGCCGAGACCGAGGCAAGAATCGCGGCCGAAGCCCGGGCGGAAGCCGAAGCCAGGGCCCGCGCGGACGCGAGTCAGCGAGCGCAAGCCGACTCCGACCAGGCGGAGAGCCGCGACACCGAGGACGCCGCGCTCCGTGCGGACCTGGATGCGCGGCGTGCCGAGGCGGAAGCCCGGGCCGAAGCAGAGGCGAAGGCCCGCACCACCGCCGAAGCGAAGGTGAAGCACTCCGCGCAGGCGCTGTCCCTGGTGGAGGTGCGAGCGCACCAGCTGGCCCAGTCTCTGTCCGAGTCCGAAGCGAAGTCGAAGCAATCCTCGCAGGCGCTGGCCCAGGCGGAGACGCGGGTGCAGCAGGCCACGCAGGCGCTGGCGCAATCCGAGGCGAAGGCGAAGCAGTCCGCGCAGGCCTTGGCGCAGGTGGAGGCCCGGGCGCAGCAACTGGCGCAGGTGCTGCTCCAGGGCGAAGCCAAGGCAAGGCAGTCCGCCCAGGCGGTGAGCCAGGCCGAAAGCCGCGCCACGCAAGCCGAGGAGGCCCGAGCCGCCGCGGAAGCCACCGTTGAACAAAACGCCGAAGCCCTGGCCCAGGCGGAAGCGCGGGCCGCGAAGGCCGAGGAAGCCCTGGCCGAAGCCCAGGCCCGACTGGAAGACGCCGATGCGGCGAGGCTGCAGAACGAGGCGCGCTTCGCGGAGACCCTGAGCCAGGTCAACGCCCGGATGGAGCAGCTCAAGCAGGCCCGCCAGCGAGCCGAAGCCAAGGCCGCGCAGCCCGCCGAAGCCCTGCTCCAGGCGGAAGCCCGCGTGGAGCAACTGACGCAGGCCCTGAAGCAGGCCGAAGCGCGAGCCACCGAAGCCGAAAAGGCCCGCGACGCCAACACCGAGCAGCTGAAGCAGGCACGGGCCGAAGCAGAGGCCCGCGCGGAGCAACTCCAGCAGCTCCAGGCCAACTCGGGGAGCCGCGAGGACCAGCTCACGCAGGCCCAGGCCCGCATCGAGCAGCTCACGCAGGCGCACACGGAAGCGGAAGCCCGCGCGGATCAGCTTGCGCAGGCACGCACCGAAGCCGAGTCGCGCATCGAGCAGCTCACGCGTGCACGCACCGAGGCCGAGTCGCGCATCGAGCAGCTCACGCAGGCGCACTCGGACGCGGAAGCCCGCGCGGATCAGCTCGCGCAAGCACGCACCGAAGCCGAGTCGCGCATCGAGCAGCTCACGCAGGCACGCACCGAAGTCGAAGCGCGCGCGGAGCAATCCACCCACGCGAGCACCGAAGCCCAGGCCCGCGTCGAGCAGCTCACGCAGGAGCTGGCCCAGGCCCAGGCCCGGGCGGAGCAACTCACGCAGTCCCTCTCCCAGTCGGAGTCCCGCGCGGAGCAGTCCACGCACGCCAGGACCGACGCGGACGAACTCGCACGGACCCACCTGGCCCAGGCCGAGCAGGCCCGCGCCGAAGCGGAAGCCACGGCCGAACAGCAACTCCAGGCCCGCACCGCCGCCGAAACCCGCGCCCTCCAGGCCGAGCAGAAGGCCGCCGAAGCCACCGCCAAGGCCACGTCCGAAGGCCGGCTGCGCACCGTGCTGGAGGTCCGCCTCGACTCCGAGGGCCGCGCACGCCAGGACCTGGAAGCCCGCCTCGAAACCGAGTCCCAGGCCCGCACCGCCGCGGAATCCCGCCTCGCCGCGGAAACCCACGCGCGCACCGAAGCCGAAGCCCGCGCCCGCTCCGAATCCTCGGACCTCACGCAGGCCCGAGACACCCTGCAAGCGCAGCTCGACCAGCTCCGAGAGGAGCTCACCCGCGAGCGAGAGACGCGCACCCGGCTCGAAGCCGAAGCCGTCGAACAGCGCCTCCAGGCCGAACGCGAGCGCGAACAACTCGAAGCCCGAGCGCAGCGGGACGCGGAAGAAGCCGCGGCCCAGGCCCGCGCCACCATCATCCCCCTCGAATCGCCCGGCCGCCCGGAGATGGCGGTGGCCCGCAGCGGCAGCCTCACGCAAGAGGGCCTCTCGCGCCTCATCCTGCGGCTCTGCGACGCGCGCATGGAGGTGCGCCTGGAGCTCAAGGTGATGAACGCCTTGCGCGTCCTCTGGCTGCGCGATGGAGCCCTGGTCGGCGCCGCGTCCTCCGCGCAGGGCGAGTCCCTCGTGGACCGTGCCCGCGCGGACGGCCTCATCGACGCGCGCCAGGAAGCCGAGCTGCGGCTCGTGCGCAGCGCCACCACCGGCACGCTGCTGGAAGCCCTGCGTGGGCGCGGCTACGTGCGCGAAGCCGAATCCGTCCCGCTGGTCCAGCGCTACACCGAACAGGTCTTCCTGGACGCGCTCGCGGAGCCCTCCACGCTCTACCGCCTGGTGCCGGAGCCCGCGCCCCACGAAGTGGCGCTCGCCGCCGCCACGCGCCCGCCGCTGCACCTGCTCGCGGAAGGGCTGCGCAACACGCTCACCGCCGAATCGCTCCTGGACGCGGCGGGCTCCCTGCGCGCCCAGGTCTCCCGAGGCGACGCGCACATGCCCCCCGCGGACTTCGGCCTCTCCGCTCGCGAGCTCCAGCTCCTGCAGGCCGTGGACGGCGAACGCACGGTGGAGTCACTGCTCCTGGGCGCGGGCCTGCCGCAGGACGGAGCGCTCAAGGCGCTCGCGGTGGCGCGGACGCTGGGCCTCATCGCGCTGCATCCGCCGTCGGAGGACGCGCACGGCAACCTGCCGCCGGAGCTGGACGTGCACCGCCTGGAGGCCAAGTTCGAGGAGATCCAGGACGCGGACTACTTCACCGTGTTGGGGCTCGCACGCTCGGCCGGCAGTGAAGAGGTCAAGCGGGCCTACGCGCTGCTCGCCGCCGAGTTCCACCCGCTGCGCTTCGCCGGCCATCCGGACCCCGCGCTCCAGCACCGCGCGCAGCAGATCCGCGCGGTGCTGACGGAGGCCGCCCGGGCGTTGGGAGACGACCGGCTGCGGGGCGAGTACGCCCGTAATCTGCTCGACTGATGCCCGGTGGAACGGTTGCCCGTCGCGGTCCGGAGGGGTTAAGAGTCCCCTCCATGGTTCGCGAGATTCTCATCTGGCCCGACCCCATCCTGAAGCAGAAGGCCAAGCCGGTGGCGAAGGTGGACGACAAGGTCCGCGCGCTCATCAAGGACATGTTCGAGACCATGTACGACGCCGAGGGTGTCGGTCTCGCCGCCCCGCAGGTGGGCATCCTCCAGCGCATCATCGTCCTGGACACCCGGTCGCAGCAGCCGGACGCCAGGCCCCTGGCGATGATCAACCCGGAGTTCGTCTCGCTCGAAGGGGAGACGACCTACACGGAGGGCTGCCTCTCCATCCCCGGTGAAGCCGAGGACGTGGACCGCGCCGCCTTCGCCACGGTGCGCTACCTGGACGAGGAAGGCCAGGAGCAGACGCTGCGCTGTGACGGCCTGCTGGCCATCGCCGTGCAGCACGAGACGGACCACCTGGACGGCACCGTCTTCGTGGACCACGTCTCCACGCTCAAGCGCGAGTTCATCCGCAAGCGCATGAAGAAGCTCAAGGCCTCGCGCGAGCAGGGCGCTCCGGCGTCCGCCTAAGCCTTCGCGGTGGCGCGCACGCCCTTCTTCGGGCACTTCGCCGCCACCACGCAGGAGCCGCAATCGGGCGAGCGCGCGAAGCACGTGCGCCGCCCGTGCCACACCAGCAGCTGATGCCCCAGCGTCCACCGCTCGCGAGGCAGCAGCGCCTGCAGGTCCTTCTCCACCTTGTCCGGGTCTTCGTGCGGGGTGAAGCCCATCCGGTACGCCAGCCGCTTCACGTGCGTGTCCACGGGGAAGGCCGCGTCGCCGCCCAGGTGGATGCACACCACGCCCGCGGTCTTCAGCCCCACGCCCGGCAGCTCCGCCAGCGTGTCGCGCACCAGCGGCACCTGCCCGCCATGGTCGGCGACGAGCGTGCGCGCCGTGGCGACGATGTTCTTCGCCTTCGCGCGGTACAGCCCGCAGGTGCGGATGAAGGGCTCCACGTCGGTGGGCTCGACGCGCGCGTAGGCCTGGGCATCCGGGAAGCGGGCGAACAGGGCAGGGGTCACCAGGTTGACGCGCTTGTCGGTGCACTGCGCGGACAGGATGACGGCGACCAGCAGCTCCAGCGGCGTGCGGTAGTCCAGCTCGATGCGGGCGTCCGGCATGGCCGCCTCCAGACCGTCCAGGATCGACACCGCACGCTGCCGCTTCTCCGCCACTGTCTCTCGCCGGGCCACGCGGGCGTTGTATGTCACGGGGAGGCCCCGCCCAAGCGCCATGGCGGGGCATCCCTTTTCACGCAGCGAGGAGAACCATGAAGCCCATCGACTTCCGCTCCGACACCGTGACGAAGCCCACGCCCGCCATGCGCAGGCTCATCGCCGACGCGGAGGTGGGCGACGACGTCTACGGCGAGGACCCCACCGTGCGCCGCCTGGAGGAGCGCGTGGCCGAGCGGCTCGGGCTGGAGGCCGCCGTCTTCGTCCCCTCCGGCACGCAGGCGAATCAAATCGCCATCGGCGCGTACTGCCGTCCCGGCGACGAGGTGCTCACGGAGGAGGGCAGCCACATCCTCCAGTACGAAGGCGGCGCGGTGCCGGCGCTGTGGGGCGCGCAGCCGGGTCCCCTGCCGGGCGAGCGCGGCTTGCTGAAGCCGGAGACCGTCACGGCGGCGGTGCGTGAGGACAACATCCACAACCCGCGCACGCGCCTGCTGTCGCTGGAGAACACGCACAACCGCGGCGGCGGCACGGTGTGGCCGGTGGAGCGCTTCAAGGCGGTGGTGGAGGCGGGGCGCAAGGCGGGGCTCGCGGTGCACCTGGACGGCGCGCGGCTGTTCAACGCGGAGGTCGCGGCGGGCCAGCCCGCGTCCGCGTGGGCGTCGCTGACGGACTCGACGTCGGTGTGCTTCTCCAAGGGCCTGGGCGCCCCGGTGGGCTCGGCGCTCGCGGGCAAGAAGGACGTCATCCGTGAGGCGCGGCGGCTGCGCAAGCGGCTGGGCGGCGGCATGCGGCAGGCGGGCATCCTCGCGGCGGCGGCGCTGTACGCGCTGGAGCACCACGTGGAGCGCCTGGCCGAGGACCACGCCAACGCGCGCCGGCTGGCGGAGGGCCTGGCCCAGGTGCCGGGCGTGAAGGTGGACCTGGCGAGGGTGGAGACGAACATGGTGTTCGCGGACCTGGTGCGTCCGGCGGCGGAGGCCTCCGCGCTGCTCCTGAAGCAGGGCGTGCTCGCCAACCCCACGGGTCCGCACTCCATCCGCCTCGTGTGCCACCTGGACGTGTCCACGGCGGACATCGACGACGCCCTGGCGCGCATCCGTCAGGCTCTCTCCGCCTGACACGGGCGGCACCGGGCTCGCGGGCCGGCCGCGGTGTCCCGAAACCTGTCCGACTGTCGGACAGGTTCGTGCGGGTCGCCGTGGCCAGGCGCCGCTGTCAGGGGAATGACGGTCCTTCGGCACCTGGGGACGAGCCCGCTCCACGCGCCAGGTGCGGACGGCACGCACCTGTACGCCAGGGGATGATCCATGGCCCGGAACAGGTGGACGGCCCGGCGCGGTGGTAGGCTCACCCCGCCGTGCGCCGACCCGCCGTCCTTGCCCTGCTGGCCCTCTCCGCCTGCGCGACGCCGCGGCCGGGGAAGATGAGCTTTGAGGAGCTGTACGCGACCTCGGGCGACAGCGGCTTCGTCAGCTCCGGCACGCCCTTCCTCCCCCACGAACCGGAGCGCGCCCGCGGGCCGCTGGCGCCCGAACGCTCCACGGAGCTGGAAGCCGCCCTCACCGCGTTCGTGCAACAGGCCCAGGCCTACCGCGAGAAGGTCCAGCGCGGCAGCGCCATGCCCGCCGCACAGGTGCGCAACTGGGAGGCGATGAACGCGGCCATGGACGCCTTCCTGGCCCGCCCGGTGGAGCACACCGACCCCCGCGACCTGACGCGCGCCCGGGGCGTGATGGAGGCTGAGCTGGAGCAGGACGCGCGCCTCTATGGCGACATGCCGGGCTCGCTCGCGGAGGCCGTGGTGGTGCGCGTGGGCCGCCTCATCGTGCGCGCGTCCACGCTGCGCCGCTGGGAGCAGCCGCCGGAGCCCTCCGGCCCGCCGCGCCTCGCCTGGCCCGTGGAGCCGGTCACCATCACCAGCCTCTACGGCGACCGCTGGCACCCCATCACCGGCCAGCTGCGCCGCCACTCGGGTGTGGACCTGGCGGCCCGCCGGGGACAGCCCGTGGGCGTCGCGGACCGGGGCGTCGTCCTGCGCGCCGGCTGGAACGGCGACCACGGCAAGATGGTGGAGGTCCAGCACGACGGCCAGTGGGTGACGCGCTACAGCCACCTGTCCGAGGTCCTGGTGACGACCGGCGAGGTGCTGGCGAGGAGCGACGTGGTGGGGCTCGCGGGGGACACGGGCCTTGCGACCGGCGTCCACGTCCACTTCGAGCTCTGGCACGACGGCAGTTCACTGGATCCGCTGGAGGCGCTCGTCGCCCCCGAGGCGGCCCCGGACGCGTCCGAAGAGCGTCCCGTGGCCCGCATGCCCACGGAGTCCCCCGTCCTCACGTCCCAGGGGCGCCACCCGGCCGCGGGTTCGCGCCCCTGAGGGGGACGGGCCTTCACAACGGCCCTGCGACTACAGCGAGTTCTTCAGCTCCTTCGCGGGACGGAAACCGACCGTCTTCGACGCCTTGAGCTTCATCATCTCGTTGGTCTGCGGGTTGCGAATCTTCCGCGCCTTGCGCGAACGCAGCGACCACGTGCCGAACCCGGGGTAGCTGAATCGGGTGTCCTTCTTCACCGCCTTGCCGATGTTGGTGAAGACGCTGTCGAGGATCTGGGCGGCCTGCTTCTTCGTGAGCTTCGACTGCGCAGCCACCACCTCCACGAGCTCTGCCTTGGTCATGACACCCCTCCCTCTTGCGTTGTCTGGCGTTGATCGAGCGGATGGCGGAGGTAACAAATCGAGCTTTCGACTGTCAATGCGCCACCCGTTCCCGGGCCGGAAAATCGGCCTCCGGATGAAAACTGGCCTCTGAAAATACACCCTGTAGAGAGTCGGGAGGATCGCATCTTTTGATACATCCTCACACTCCTGCTTTCCACATCAGGAGAAGTGATCGCCTGGTGATCGCTTTTGCGTGAAAGGCATTGGAAAATCGATCACTTAGCAGTCGCCGCTGATCCAGCTCCAGCAGGGTGCCATCAGGGGGCTAGAGTGCCTGCCCGCGTGCCCACCCGACTGCTTCCATGGCTCCTCGTCCTGATGTGCGCCTGCTCGCGGCCGTCCCCACGGCCCCAGGCGACGGGCGAGCTGTGGGTGGACGGGGCGGCCTCGGGCGGCGACGGCACCCGGGAGCGCCCCCTGCGCTCGCTGATCGAAGCCCTGGCCCGCCCCGGCCCGAAGCACGTGCACCTGGCTTCCGGCCGCTATGAAGGCCCCTTCCGGCTGCCGGAGGGCACCCGGCTCACGGGGGAGGGCCCTTCCACGATCCTGGCGGCGGGCCCCGGCACCCCCGTGGTCGAGGCGCCAGGGGACACCGCCCTGGAGTCCCTGGTGATCGAGGGAGGAGGCTGGGGTCTGGAGGCCCGGGGGCCCGTGAATGTCCGCACCGTGACCTTCCGCAATCAGACCCGGGGCGCCATCCGGCTGGGCGCGGGTCCTCTGGAGGGCAGGGGGCTGCGCTTCGAGGCCGGGGCGAGCAGCCTGGCGCCGACCGCGGTGGGCGTGCTCGTGGAGGCAGGAACCGCAGGGGCTTCCGCGCCGTCCCTGATCCTCAGGGACAGTGCGTTCACGGGGGCCTACGACCGCGCGGTTCGGGCCCGGGGTGGGGCCACGGTGCGCCTGGAGGGGGTGGACTTCCAGGGCCCCCGGACGGCGCTGAGCCAGGAGGGCGGCGTGGCGGAGGTCGAACGGGCGCGGGTTTCGGGCGGCACGGGCACGGCGTTCTCCACGGTGGAGGGCGCGCTGACGCTGGTGGACGTCCGGGTCCAGGGCCACGAGTACGGCGTGACGGCCAACCAGGCCCGGCTGTCGGTGCGGGGCTTCAGTTCGGAGCACGCCACGCGCGCGGGAATGGGCCTCACCGCGACGAACGGCCTGCTGGAGGACGTGACCGTGAAGGACGCGGGCAACCACGGGGCGCTCCAGCTCACCGCCTCGGACCTGGAGGTGCGGCGCTTCCGCCTGGAGGGCTCACGCGAATACGGCGTGGTGGCGCTGCAGGGCCGCGTGCGCCTGCGGGATGGCGTCATCAAGGGCGTGAGCACCGCGGATGGCATCACGGGAGACGGGCTCCACCTGCGCCAGGTGGAAGCGGACGTCGACACCGTGACCGTCGAGGGAGCGAAGGGCACCTGCGTGCTGGCGACGCAGCGGGCCCGAGCGACGCTCCGCAACGCCCGGCTCTCGGGCTGTGGCCTGGCCGCGTTGGCGGTGGATACGAAGGCCACCCTGGAGTCCCGGAACGTCGACGTGCGCGACACGCCGGGCTCCATCCTGGTGGCCATCGAAGAAGGCCAGTTGCAGGTGGAGGACCTCACCGCGAAGGACGCGAGTGGCGACCTGGTCTCCACCGACTGCGAGGGCCAGACACGCGTCCAGCTCCGCCGCGTCGACGCGAGCACCAGGCGAGGACTGCGCTCTCCCTGCGTCCAGCTCGACGCCCGCTCGCCTCAGCCCTGAGCGGGAGCGGACGTGGGGGGCAGGGGCGTGGCGCGCTGTTCGATCCACGCGCGAATGACGGGGTAGACCTCCATGGGCGCGCCGGTGCCGAAGATGAGGTCGCCGTGGCCGTAGTCCATCTTGTCCCCGCGGTCCCGGCCAAAGACATGCAGTGCGCGATCCGGTGACGTGAGCAGCGCGTACTGCGCCTCCACGTTGGCCGAGGTGGCCAGGCGGTCCGCGCTGCCGCCCATCACCAGCACGGGCAACTGGAGCTTCGCGATGCCCGCGCGCCAATCCGTCTTGCGGTCGTAGGACCGGAACGCGTCGTGGGAGATCCAGTCCTGGAACTGCAGCAGCACCTTGCGGCTCATCGCCGCCATCATGTTGACGGACAGCTGCCGCAGGACGCGCGGCGGAACATGTCGAGGGTTCACGACGATGTCCGACAGGGGCAGTGCGAGGTAGCCCAGGAAGGGCGCCATGCTGGCGCTCACCCACGACTGACGGATGCTCCCGGGCCACGCCGCGCGCACGCCCAGCGAGATGAGCGTCCGCAGGAACGGCTCCGACTGGAGATACACCGGCGCGCCCAACTCGAGCAGACCCGCCAGCTTCCCGCCATCAGGCCCCTGCGCCACGCCGTACCCCACCAGGCCGCCCAGCGAGTGACCCAGCCAGAAGGCCTGCTTCGCGCCGGTCTCCTTCAGTGCCAGCTCCAGCAGGGCCGGCCCGTCGTGGTTGATGTGGTCGTCCACGGTGAAGTCCGTGGGCCGCCGGCCCCTGGGCGGACGTTGCGAGTGCCCGGTGCCGCGCCACTCCACGCTGAAGCAGTCGAAGCCTGCCTCGGTGAGGTAGTGGGCCACGGAGTAGGGCGGCTCGAAGTCGAAGGTGAAGCGGTTGGCCGCCAGCCCGTGGCACAGCAGGACGGGCTCGGCGAAGCGGCGCACCGGGGCCCGCCGGGCGTGCACGGTCAACTCCCACCCATCCGCGCACTTCACGCGCAGCATCTCGGGAAGGGGCCCCTTGAGGCGGTACCACCGCCTGACGAGCAGGACCCACACCACATTCACCAGCAGCAGGACGGCCGCCGCGGTCAATCCCCACAGGGCCCACTGCCCGTACGGCATTTCTCCTCCCATGCGACCCGGGACTGACTCCGGCGCGAATAAAACCCTGCTAAGGTCCGTTCCCTCGCCGTTTCTGCCGCATGGGCAGCCGACCACCTGGGGAAGTCGAGGGAACGATGAAGCTGCGGAAACTGATGTTCGTGCTCCCGAACCTCTTCACCGTCACTTCCATCTTCTGTGGCTTCTACGCCATCACCCTGTGTTCGGGTGAGGCAGAACCGGTGCAGCTGTACCAGGCGGCCCTGGCCATCCTCTTCGCCATGTTCTTCGACGGGTTCGACGGACGGGTGGCCCGCCTGACGAAGACGCAGAGCGACTTCGGCATGCAACTCGACAGCCTCGCGGACGTCATGTCCTTTGGCGCGGCGCCGGCGCTCCTCGTCTACAAGTGGGCGTTGGCCCCCATGGGCTTCTGGGGCCTGTTCATCTCCTTCGCGTTCATGGCCTGCGGCGCCATGCGGCTGGCGCGCTTCAACGTGCTCGCCATGCGCAACCCGCACGGCGGTGGCGGCGGCTTCTTCGTGGGGCTTCCCATCCCGCTGGCGGCTGGCGTGCTCGTCTCCCTCATCATCTCCCACCACGTGGCCAGCCAGGGCGAGGCGCTCGGTGACGGCGCGCGACTGCCGGTGGCGGTGGCGGTGGGCGCCCTGTCGCTGCTGATGGTGTCCACGGTGCGCTACCGCACCTTCAAGGACGCGCGTCCCAGCCGCAAGACGGCGCTCGTCTTCATGGTCATGGCGCTCACGGGCGCGTTCATCGCCCAGCAGTTCCACCCGGCCTGGGTGCTGGTGACGTACTTCGCCGCGTACCTGGTCATGGGTCTGGTGGAGTCCGCGGTCTCCGTGCGCAGCCGGCTGGCGTCCCGCAAGGTCGGCGCCGTCGCGGCGGTGGCGGTGGCGGCCGGGCTCGACGAGGACGACGACGAGGACTCCGAGGCCAACGCCACGGACGACGGTCCCGCGTTCCTCTGAGCAGTCAAGCGCGGGAGCCGGGACGCGGGCCGTGTCGGCCGCTAGGATGCCCGGCCCATGCGCGTCGAGCTGCTGTGCACCGGTGACGAGCTCGTCACCGGCCTCATCACGGACACCAACAGCACGTACCTGGAAGCCCGCCTCTTCGACCTGGGCGTGAAGGTCGCACGGGTGACGGTGGTGGGCGACGTGCGTCCGGACATCACGGGCGCGTTGCTGGAAGCCTCGGCGCGCGCGGACGTGGTCATCGTCTCCGGAGGCCTGGGGCCCACGTCGGACGACTTCACGCTGGAGTGCGCCGCCGCCGCCGCAGGCGTGTCCATGGAAGAGGACGCGCGAGTGCTCGGCTGGCTGAAGGAGCGCTACGCCGCGCGGGGCATGACGATGAATCCGGGCGCCCTGCGCATGGCGCGCATCCCCACGGGCACCGAGCCGGTGCGCAATCCCCAGGGCTCGGCGCCACTGGTCATCCAGCAATTGGGCCGCGCCCACCTGTTCTTCCTGCCAGGCGTCCCGCGCGAGTACCGCGCCCTGGTGGACGGAGAGGTGTTGCCGCGCGTGCGGACCTGGCTCGCCGCCGAATCGGGTCGCACGTTCCGGGCCTTTCGCCTGCTGCGAACCGTGCGCCTGCCTGAGTCCGTGCTGAACGAGCGGGTGATGCCCCTGGCCCCCAGCCACCCCAGGGTGGTGTTCGGCTTCCGGACGCACGCACCGGAGAACCACCTGAAGCTGATGGCGGAGGCCCCCACGCAGGCGGAGGCTGACGCCGCGCTCGCGGCCGCGGAGGCCGCATGCCGGCAGGTGCTGGGCACGCACGTCTACGGCGCGGATGGCAGCGAATACGCACCCGTGCTCCTCGACATGCTGGCGCGCGGCGGTCACACGCTGGCGGTGGCGGAGAGCTGCACGGGCGGCCTCGTCGCGCAGGAACTCACGGCCGTGCCGGGCTCCAGCCAGGTCTTCATCGGCGGGGCGGTCGCCTACTCGGAGAAGATGAAGTCCGCCTGGGTGGGCGTCCCCCCGGACATCCTCGCGAAGCACAGCGCCGTGTCGTCCCAGACGGCGCTCGCCATGGCGGAGGGAGTCCGCGCCGCCTGCGGCGCCACGTTCGGCCTGTCCGTCACGGGCTACGCAGGCCCGGGCGGAGGCACGCCCGAGGACCCCGTGGGCACCGTGTACTGCGGCCTGTCCGGCCCTGGAATGGAGCCCCGCTGCGAGCGGATCTCGCTCGCGGGTGACCGGGACCGGGTCCGCTTGTTCGCCGCATCCCACGTGCTGGAAATGTTGAGGTTGCACCTGCTCGCCGCCCCCGTGTCGCCATGAGTCGCTCCAAATCAAAGCGTCCCCGTCCTTCCGACCCGGAAGCGCCGTCCACGGCGCCCCCGGGCCCCGCCACCGCGGGCGAACCCGTCTCGGCCACGCCCGAGTCCTCCGCGCCGCTCGCCAGCCCCGCGGCGGCGACGGAATCCACCAGCCCCCCCACGTCGCCGGCCGGAGCAGGAGTGCATCCGGTGCGGAGCGCGGTGCGCCTGTGGCTGTCCGCCTACCGGGTGGAGGTGGTGCTGTTCCTCGTCGCGTTCGCGGTGCTGTCCAGCTTCAGCTCGCAGCGCTTCCTCCGGCAGAGCGCCGCGCCGCACTTCATCTACCAGGCGCAGTCCTGGCTGGAGGGACGGCTCGACGTGGATCCGCAGGTGTTGCCCAACCTGGAGGACTGGGCCTGCGTGCGGCTGGTGGACGGACAGAAGGTGCGGTGCGAGGGACGCCCGCTCCGCGATGACCGTTGGTTCGTCAGCTTCCCGTCCTTCCCCGCGGTCGTGATGCTCCCCTTCGTCGCGCTGCACGGCTACAAGTTCAACGACACGTCCTTCGGCGTCTTCGTGGGCGCGCTCGCGGTGGCGCTCTTCTATTCGCTGCTGCGCTTCCTCGCGCAGGAAGGGGAGACGGAGCGCAACCGCGACGACAACGTGGTGTTGTCGCTGGTGCTCGCCTTCGGCACGCTGTTCTTCTACTGCGCCATCCGGGGCGAGGTCTGGTTTGGCGCGCAGGTGATGGGCGTGGCGCTCACGTGTCTGTACGTGCGCAACGCCGTCAAGGCGCGGCGTCCCGTGCTCGCGGGGCTCTTCTTCTCCATGGCCGTGCTCACCCGCACGCCGCTGGTGTTCGCGGGCCTCTTCTTCATCCTGGAGGCGCTCTGCCCCGGGCCGGACCGGCTGGCCCAACTGAAGGCCCTGCCGACCGCGTGGAAGCCCGCCCTCCGCAAGCTCGCCCTCTTCGGCGCGGGGGCCGCGCCCCTCGCCGCGCTCGCGGCCGCGTACAACGTCTACCGCTTCGGCAAGCCCGGCGAGTTCGGTCACTCGTACCTCTTCAACAACCGGGTGAACGTAGACATCGACCGCTTCGGGCTCTTCAACATCGAGTACCTGTCGCGCAACCTCCAGGCCGCGTTCCTCAAGCTGCCCCAGGTGTCGCTGTCTCCGCCGCGGCTGTCGTACGACCCGCATGGGCTGACGCTGCTGCTCACGCTGCCCCTGCTGGTGTTCCTGCTGGTCCCCCGCACGCGTCCCCGTCTGCACTGGTCCCTGTGGCTGACCGTGGCGGTGTGCGCGCTGCCGGGGCTCTTCTACCAGAACACCGGTTACATGCAGTTCGGCTTCCGGTTCAGCCTGGACTACACGCCTTATCTGCTGTTGCTCTTCGCCATTGGAGGATGGTCGCTGCGCAACCGCGCGGTGATCGCCGTGCTGGCGCTTGGCGTGCTGGTGAACTTCTGGGGCGCCGTGGCCTTTCGTGGCTACACGGAGTTCGTGCGGAACTGGTAGGCCTCCAGGCTCCGGCGGCTTGAATCCGCCGGACCTCACCCGCACCTCAAGGGCGACATGCAACCTCCCACTGGCCAGCCCCCTCCAGGCAAGCGTTGGCACACCCGTGAGGACAGCGGCATCCGTCTGGATGCGGCGTTGCGCTGGTGGCACGACGACGAGCCCATCGAGCACCCGAAGATCATCGAACTCTTCAACGCCTCGCTGGTCCTGGATGACGACGGGCGCTACCAGCTCCGCATCGCCCCGGACTGGTGCTACGTCCAGGTGGAGGACGCGGCCTACGAGGTCCGCACCGTGGACGTCACCTCGGATGAGCGTGTGTCCCTGCGTCTGAGCGACCGGACGGCCGAAGCCCTGGACCTGGGGTCGCTCCAGCTCACGCCGGACGGAGTCCTCACCTGCCGCGTGAAGCAGGGCAGGGCGAAGGCCCGCTTCTCTCGTGATGCGCAGTACCAGTTCGGCGAGATGCTGGAAGAGAGCCCCGAAGGGCGACTGGTGCTGCGCGCGGGCCAACGCCACTGGGAGCTCCCCCTCTCGCTGGATGCACTCCAGGCCGCGACCTAGGCCGCCGCGGAGTCCGCGGACGGCACGGAGGGCGCGGTCGCTCCCACCAGGTCGCGAGCAAGGGCCTCCAGGACATCCGGGTGCTCGCGCAGCCACTCGCACGCCCGCTCGCGGCCCTGGCCGATGCGTTCACCCCGCAGGCTGAAGTGGCTGCCCGACTTCTCCACCACGCCCGCGCTCACGGCCAGGTCCAGCACCTCGGCGGCGCGGTGGATGCCCGTGCCGTAGAGCACGTCGAACTCCGCCTCCTGGAACGGGGGCGCCAGCTTGTTCTTCACCACCTTCACGCGGGCCCGTGAGCCCACCACCGCGTCGCCATCCTTGAGGTTGCCCGTGCGGCGGATCTCCATCCGCACCGACGAATAGAACTTCAGGGCGTTGCCGCCCGTCGTCGTCTCCGGGTTGCCGAACATCACGCCAATCTTCATGCGGATCTGGTTGATGAAGATGATGCAGGTGCCGGAGCGGCTCACCGCGCCCGTGAGCTTCCGCAGCGCCTGACTCATCAGCCGCGCCTGGACGCCCATGTGCGCGTCGCCCATCTCCCCTTCGATTTCCGCACGGGGGACCAGCGCCGCCACCGAATCCACCACGATGAGGTCCACGGCGCCCGAGCGCACGAGCTGCTCGGTGATTTCGAGCGCCTGCTCCCCGGTGTCCGGCTGCGCCACGAGCAGTTCCTCCGTACGCACCCCCAGCTTGCGCGCGTAGGACAGGTCCAGCGCGTGCTCCGCGTCGATGAAGGCCGCGATGCCCCCCACGGACTGCACCTGCGCGATGGCATGCAGGGTGAGGGTCGTCTTGCCGGAGGACTCATTGCCGAACAGCTCCACCACGCGCCCTCGCGGATAGCCCCCCACGCCCAGCGCCCGGTCCAACCCCACCGAGCCCGTGGGAATGACCGCCACCTTCTGCTCCGGTGCGTCCGCGCCGAGCGTCATCACCGCGCCTCGGCCGAACTGCTTTTCGATGGACGCCACCGCCGCCGCCACTGCCTTCAACTTCTCCGTCAGCCTGCTCATCTCGTCTGCCTCCCTCGCCGCCCTGCGGGCTGGATGCCTCGGCGCTGGGCAGAGCAACGCTCATGCCGCGCGGGCTTCCAGGCGGAAGGGCCTGCAAGGGCGTCCAGGTTCGCCGGAGCCGTCCGAACTGGCGGAGCGGCGTGCCTGTCTCCCATGCGCTGAGAAGGCGCAAAGGTGCGGGCACCTCCGCATAAGCAGACACGAGGGGACGTGACAGTCCGCCTTGATGGGATGGAAGGCTTTGCGTTGAAACCCTGGCGCGTCGCCGTGACATCTCCTCTCGTGAATACGACCCGTGAGAACCTTCCCCATGTGGTCATCCTGGGAGGCGGCTTCGGCGGCCTCTACGCGGCCCGGTACCTGCGAAAGGCAGGGGTTCGCGTCACGATGGTGGACCGTCACAACCACCACCTCTTCCAGCCCCTGCTGTACCAGGTGGCCACGGCGACACTGAGTCCCAGCGACATCGCCGCGCCACTGCGAGCGATGCTCGGACGCAATCACGTCCAGGTGCTGCTCGCGGAAGTCACTGGCGTGGACACCGCGCGCAAGCACGTCCTCCTGGCGGACGGTGAGCTGGCGTACGACTTCCTCATCGTCGCCACCGGAGCGACGCACTCGTACTTCGGCAATGACGCCTGGTCGCGACACTCGATGGGATTGAAGACCGTCGAGGACGCGCTGGAGATCCGCCGCCGCGTGTTGCTCGCCTTCGAGCAGGCCGAGCGCGAACCGGACCCCGAGCGCCGCCGCGCGCTGCTCACCTTCGCCATCATTGGCGCGGGGCCCACGGGCGTGGAGCTGGCGGGGGCGCTGGCGGAGATCAGCCGCAATTCATTGTCGGGTGACTTCCAGAACATCGACCCTCGGGATGCGCGCGTCATCCTCATCGAGGGAATGGACCGCGTGCTCCCCACCTATCCCGAGAACCTCTCGGCGGAGGCCCGCCGGGTGCTGGAGGGGCTCGGCGTCGAGGTCCGTACGGGCACCCGGGTCACGAACATCGACGCCGTGGGCGTGGACATGGGGCCTGAACATCTGGCGGCCCGCACGGTGCTCTGGGCCGCGGGGGTGGAGGCCTCGCCCGTGGCCCGTTCGCTCGGCGTGACGCTGGACAGGGCGGGGCGCGTCCAGGTGACGCCCGAGCTCACCGTGCCCGGGCATCCCGACATCTTCGTCGTCGGGGACCTGGCGCTCGTGAATCAGGAGGACGGAAGCGCGGTCCCGGGAGTGGCGCCCGCGGCGATGCAGGAGGGCAAGCACGCGGTGCTCAACCTCCGCCGCCAGCTCGCGGGCCAGCCCATGCAGCCCTTCCGCTACTGGGACCGGGGAACCTACGCGGTCATCGGCAGAGGCCATGCAGTGGGCGTGGCCTTCCGCCGCGTGAAGCAATCCGGCTTCGTCGCCTGGTTGGCCTGGCTCTTCATCCACATCACCTTCCTCATTGGCTTCCGAAGCAAGCTGGCCGTGTTGCTCAACTGGGCGTACGCGTACCTGACCTTCGGCAGGTCCGCGCGCATCATCACCGGCCCCGCTCCCCGTCTGGAGGAGCGGAGCGTGCAGCCGCTGCTCCCGAGTGCAAAGTCAGCCGTCGCCGACGGAGAACCCCCGGCTCCCGCCGTTCTCGGAAGCCTGGTGCCTGACAGTAGAGGTGCGGGGTAACGCATTCACCGCGCCCCGGGTATTGGCGTGGAGCCAGCCCCGGCGGTCCAGCATCCGGCAATCGACAGCGAGCCGCATGTCCACGTCCTCGATACGTCCGTGTCCCTCCAGGTCCGCGCGCGTCAGCGCGAGCTTGAGGATGCGGTCATGCGCCCGAGCGGACAGACCGAAATGAGTGACCGCGTCCTTGAGCGCCTTCTCCGCGGGCGGTGACATTACGCAGTAGCGGCGCAGCAGATGCGAAGGCATCTGGGCATTGCAGTGCACCCCTGGCATCTCGTGGAATCGGGCGCGCTGCCGTTCGCGCGCGGCCTCGACTCGCTGCCGGTAGTACTGGCTGGGCAGCTCCTGACTCTTCTCGGCGAGATGGTGGTACTCCACCGGCCGTGTCTGCACGGTGATGTCGATGCGGTCCAGCAGCGGCCCGCTGATGCGCGAGTGGTAGCCGAAGATGCGGTGCTCGAGGCAGGTGCACGTGTGCCCGGGGACGTTGAAGTAGCCGCACGGGCAGGGGTTCATCGCCGCCACCAACATGACCCGGCAGGGATAGGTGATGTGCTGGGTGGCCCGCGCCAGGTGGATGGCGCCTTCCTCCAGAGGCTGGCGCAGCACCTCCAGCACGTTCTTGCGGAACTCCGGTAGCTCATCGAGGAACAGCACGCCGTGATGGGCCAGGGACAGCTCGCCGGGACGGGCCATGGGGCCACCTCCCACGAGTCCCGCATCGGACAGCGTGTGGTGGGGCGCGCGAAACGGACGCTCGCGGATCAACGCCTGCTCGTCTCCCAGCAGCCCCTGGATGGAGTAGACCTTCGTGACCTCCAGCGCCTCGTCGAAGGACAGCTCGGGCAGGATGCCTGGCAGCCGTCGCGCCAACATCGTCTTGCCCGACCCTGGAGGCCCGGCCATCAGGATGTTGTGGCCACCCGCCGCCGCCAGCTCCAAAGCCAGCTTCAGCTCCGGCTGCCCCCGCACATCGGCCATGTCCGCGGTAGCGGTGCGAGTACCGCTCACCGAGGTCCCCGTGCGCGTCAGCGGCGTCAGCGGGGCCTTGCCGGTGAGGTGCCCCACGGCCTCCTTCAGGTGGGCCACGGACAGCACCTGGATGCCCTCCACCAGAGCCGCCTCCGCCGCGTTGGCTGCCGGCACCATGACGCCCTGGAAGCCGCCATTCCGGGCAGCCACGGCCAGCGGAAGCACCCCTTTGATGGCCTTGATGGAGCCATCCAACGACAGCTCTCCGCCAAAGAGGTACCGCTCCAGCGGTTCTTCCTCCATCAACCGCGCCGCCGCGAGGACGCCCAACGCGATGGGCAGCTCGAAGGCCGCCCCTTCCTTGCGGATCTCCGCAGGCGCCAGGTTGACCGTGATCCGCTTCTGCGGAAGGTCGAAGCCCGCGTTCTTCAGCGCGGAGACCACCCGGACCTTCGACTCCCGGGCTGCTCCCTCCGGCAGCCCCACGACGTTGAAGTAGGGCAGCCCGAGGGCCATGTCGACCTCGCACTCCACCACCACCGCGTCGATGCCCATCAATGCACCCGACCGCACCCTCGCCAGCATCGTCTCCCCCTTCCAACCCGTACGGGAGGAGGGGAGAGCAATGCCCGTACCGGCGCGCTGCCCTCACAGGCGGCCATCCGCGGCCATCCCACGCGGCAGACGTCGGGTCCCGCGCGGGGACATGGGGGCCTGAAAAGAAGAAGCCCGCTGGCGTCGGAACGCCAGCGGGCTTCGGATGGAATCGGTGACGGCGTGTCCGCGCGTCAGCCCTGACGGAAGAAGTGGATCAGGGAGTCGGCGGGGCAGGGGGCGCGGGCGGTGCACCGTCCGGCGAGTTCAGCGTGCCCTGGATGACCGCGTTCTGGGGAAGCTCGGTGGCCATGCCCAGGATCTTCGCTCCCGCGGCACGGGCGCCATCCAGCGCCACCACGAGCTTGCCGTAGTTCGCCGCGTCATCCGCCATGAAGAAGACGACCTTCTCGTCCGGCTTCTTGGCGTTCAGCATCCGCTTGAGGCGGGCGATGTAGTCCGAAGCGGGGATCTGCTCCGTGTTGATGGAGTAGGCGCCGCTCTTGTCCACCTGCACGACGATCTGCTGATCATCGGGCTCCGGCGGCGGCTGGTTCTCCTCCACCTCCGTCTCCGGGACGCGGACGAGGATGTCCTTCTCCAGGAGGGGCGTCACCACCATGAAGATGATGAGGAGCACCAGCACCACGTCCACCAGGGGCGTGACGTTGATCTCCGAGTTCGGCGCGGACGCGGGCTTGACCCACTGACGCTGCTTGTGTCCTCGGGACATTACTTCTTCTCCTCCACACCCAGGGCGATCTGCTTCGCCTTCGCCTTGCGGGCCGTGTCCAGCACCTTGCGCACGTCGCCCACGTTCAGGGCGTTGTCGCCCTTCAGGAGGATCTTCTTGCCTGGATCCTTCACCAGCTCCGCGGCGATCTTCTCCTGGAGACCCTTCTCGTCGACCTCATCGTTCTCCACGAACATCTTCTTGTCCGGGGTGATGGAGAGGATCAGCGGATCGGCGTCCGTCTTGCCTTCTTTTTCAATCTCCGTGGCCTTGGGCAGCTCCACGGACTTGCCGCGCTGGAGCATGGGCGTCACGACCATGAAGATGATGAGGAGCACCAGCACCACGTCCACCAACGGCGTGACGTTGATCTCGCTCTTGATGCCCCCTTTGGGGCCTGCTGACATTCCCATGCGTGCACCTGTATCCGGGAAGGAACGCCCACCCTGGGGCAGCGCGGCTTCTCAGCCGGACCGCCCTCATGGGTGGGGACGTCCCAGGGTGGGGCTACGACTAGGCCGCGTGCGACGAACCGCCGCCCACGTGCCGGGCCACCACGTCCAGGAACTCGTTGGAGGACTCGGAGATGTCCACGGAGCGGGCATCCACCCAGCCCTGCAGGAAGTTGTAGGCCATGACCGCGGGGATCGCCACGAGCAGACCGAACGCCGTGGTGATGAGCGCCTCGGAGATACCGGCGGAGATCGTCGCCAGACCGCCGGAGCCCGCCGCCGCCATCAGCTGGAAGGCGTTCACGATACCCATCGTGGTGCCCAGCAGACCGACGAACGGCGCCGTGGAGCCGACCGTGGCCAGCAGGCCCAGGCCACGCTTGAGGCTCTGCACCTCGCGCTGCGCCTGGCGCTCCAGCGCGCGGGCCACGGACTCCACCGCCAGGTCCTTGTTCCCAGGGGTGATCCGGTACGCCGTCAGGCCGGAGTTGATCACGCGGCCCAGGTGGCCCACGTCCTTGCCCAGGTTGGTGTTCGCCGCGGTGGTCAGGTCGCCCTTCGCGAGGATCGCGCCCATCTTGGCGGCGAAGTTGCGGCTGTCCGAGCGGGTCTTGCGGAAGACGATGACCCGCTCCGCCATGACGACCAGCGACGCCACCGACATGATGGCGAGGGTGAAGATGATCATGCGGGCGAAGAGGCCCGTGTGGTGCCAGATATCAAGCAGGGTAAATTGCATGGCTGTGGAGCGCTCCTCCTCACGAGCGCGAGGTGATGTTCGGCGGACTGCTCAAGCGGGGCTGCCTGCTTTGGATCAGCGCGGCAGCTTCAGGTTGAAGTTGAACGTGTACTGCACTTCGACCGGCCTGCCCTGGAACGTGACCGGCTTGTAGCGTGAGGCGGTGAGCACGTCCATCACGGCCTGCTCCATGTGAGGGAGCGGCTTGATCGTGCGGCAGCGCTCGACCTTTCCCTCGGTCGTGATCACGCACTTCACGATCATCAGGCCCTGCACGCGCGCCTCGAGGGCCTCACGCGTATAGGACACTTCCGGACCCGCGATCTTCTCGGGACGCGTCATGCCCTGGCCGAACGCCAGCACGTCCGTGCCCGTTCCACCCAGCTGACCGCCCACCACGCCGCCGATCACGCCACCCACCACGCCACCCACCACAC